>JBPYES010000147.1:0-6761 GCA_051984825.1 Jatrophihabitantaceae bacterium | reverse complement strand
TCATGCCGGGGAATCCGTTGCAGGCATTGCGGGCGCGCACGCACGGCAAGGTCTCGCCCGAGGCACTGCAGCAGATGCTCACGTCGTACGGCTTCAAACCGCACCAGAACGTGGTGAGTCAGTATTTTGCCTATCTCGGCAACATGTTCACCGGGCATTGGGGAGTGTCGATCGGCGCAACGCTCGGCCAGCCGGTCCGGCAGATCATCGGGCAAGCGCTTCCGTGGACGCTGGGCCTGGTCGGGGTCGCAACCGTGCTGGCGTTCCTGCTCGGCTCGCTGATCGGCGTGCTGGCCGCCTGGAAGCGCGGCGGGATGTTCGACTCGGTGCTGCCGCCCGTGTTCGTGGTGACGTCGGCGCTGCCGTACTTCTGGGTCGGCTTGCTGCTGATTCTGGTGTTCTCGGTGTGGACGCACGGATGGCTGCCGAGCGACTTCAACTACGACACCAGCCTGCAACCCGGGTTCTCGCCGGGGTTCGTCGGCAGTGTGCTGCAACACGCAGTGCTCCCGGGCGCGACGATCGTGATCACGGCGATCGGCGCATGGATCCTGACGATGCGCAACAACATGTTGACCACGCTCGCCGAGGACTACGTCCGGATGGCTCGCGCCAAAGGGCTGTCCGACCGGCGCATCATGTTCGACTACGCGGCCCGCAACGCGATGCTGCCGAACCTGGCAGGGTTCGCGATGTCGCTCGGCTTCGTTATTACCGGCTCCATCCTCGTCGAGTATGTCTTCAACTACCCGGGTCTGGGCTACGAGCTCTACAACGCAGTGCAGAACACCGACTATCCGCTTATGCAGGCGCTGTTCATGCTGTTCACGGTCGCCGTGCTGCTCGCGCTGCTGATATGCGAGTTCGCGATTGCAGTGCTGGACCCCCGCTCGCGAGCTAGCTCATAAGCCATGACCGCGCTACTCGTCGACACCGCAGGGGCACCGCCCGTCGAGACGGTGGCCCGGCGGCGTGGTGGGTTGTGGGCCGCGATCCGGCGCAGTCGCAAAGCGCAGGTCGGGCTCGGCATGCTGTTCGTGTTCTGCCTGGTCGCCGTGGTGCCGCAGCTGTTCACGTCAGTACGGCATCCGAATGACGTCGCGTTTGCACCGCGGTTGCAGCCGTCCGGCGCGCACTGGCTCGGCACCACCGCGCTCGGACAGGACATCTGGGCACAGTTGGTGTACGGCACGCGCGAGTCGCTGGTGATCGCCTTGGTGGCCGGGGCATTCGCGACGGTGCTCTCGGTGCTGGTCGGCGTGTCGGCGGCATACCTTCGCGGTGTCGGCGACGAGGTGCTCTCGATGATCATCAGCATTTTCCTGGTGATCCCGACGTTCCCGTTGATCATCATTCTTGCCACGTACGCCGGCAAGGGAACGTTGCCCGTGGTGCTGATCGTGCTCATTGTCACCGGCTGGTCGTACGGCGCGAACCAGCTGCGGGCACAGACTTTGTCCTTGCGCAACAGGGACTTTCTCGAGGCTGCAAAAGTGCGAGGCGAACGCCGCACCTACGTCATCTTCGCCGAAGTGCTGCCTACGATGACGTCCCTGATCTTGGCGACCTTCTTGGGCGCCGCGCTCTACTCGGTGCTGACCGCGGCCGGGTTGCAGTTCATCGGGCTGGGCGATCCGAACTCCATCAGCTGGGGGACGATGCTGTACTGGGCGCAGAACCAGCAGGCGTTGCAGACCGGGACCCCGATGTGGTCGATCGCGCCTGGGCTGTGTGTTGCGCTGCTCGGCGCGTCATTCGCGCTGATCAACTACGCGTTCGACGAGATCAGCAACCCCGCGCTGCGGCCGGCCCGGGGGAGGCGCCGTGAGCGAGCATCGCAAGGTCGGCGCGCCGGGCCGAGAAGCGCAGCTCAGAGCAGCGATGAGCGCTCGCGCGAAGAGCCAGGAGTGCAACGTGCTCGAGGTTAGGGGGCTCACCGTCGAATACGCGACGGACACCGCTCCGGTGGTGGCCGTCGACAGCGTCGATCTAGACGTCTCGGACGGCGAGTTCGTCGGCGTGGTCGGGGAGTCCGGCTGCGGCAAGTCGACCCTGCTGTTCGCGATCGCCCACTTGCTCAGCCCGCCGGCGGTGATCACTGGCGGCAGCATCGTGTTCAAGGGCGAGAACCTCGTCACGATGACCGAGAAGCGACTGAACGCGTTGCGCTGGCGCGAGTGCTCGGTGGTGATGCAGAGCGCGATGAATGCACTGAATCCGATCACCACGATCGGCGCGCAGTTTCGCGATGTCGCCCGCGCCCACATGGACTGGTCGCCAGCCGAGGTCGAGGAGCGGTCCACCGAGGTGCTGCGGCTGGTGGGCATCGACCCGATTCACCTGAAGAGCTACCCGCACCAGCTCAGCGGCGGCATGCGGCAACGCGCCATGATCGCGATGGCACTGCTGTTCACGCCGAACCTGGTGATCATGGACGAGCCGACATCTGCGCTCGACGTCGTGGCACAGCGCTCGCTGATGGTGCAGATCAAGCAACTTCAACGGCGGCTGGGTTTCGCGGTCGTGTTCGTCACTCACGACATGTCGCTGGTGAGCCACTTCTCCGACCAGTTGCTCGTCATGTACGCCGGGCTGGTGGTGGAGGCGGGGCCGACGCGCACCGTGTTCGACACTCCGGCGCACCCCTACAGCCGCGGCCTGCTCGAGGCGTTCCCATCGATCCGTGGCGCGCGGACGCCGCTCACCGGCATCCCTGGCAGCCCGCCCGATCTCTCGCGTCCCCCCAGCGGGTGCCGATTCCATCCGCGCTGCCCCGTCGCGATGCCCGAGTGCGTGACAACGGAGCCGCCGCTCTACACCGTGGGCAGGGCGCAGGCGCGGTGCCTGCTGCACGCACCGGAGCGCGCATCCCTTAGCGAGGTGCGGTCGTGACGCTCCTGGAAACCGTTGGCCTCACCAAGCATTTCAAGATCGGCGGCAACCTGGCCCGACGAACGCTGCACGCTGTCGACGATGTGAATCTGTCCATCGACCAGCAGGAGATTGTCGCGCTGGTCGGTGAGAGTGGCAGCGGCAAGAGCACCATCGCACGGCTGCTGGCCCGCGTGTATCAACCGACGAGCGGCGAGATTCGCTACCAGGACCGGCCGTTGTCGTCGATGCGCACGAGGCGCCAGACCCTGGCGTATCGCGGCGATGTGCCGATGGTCTTTCAGGACCCGTTCAGCTCGCTCAACCCGGCGTACCGAGTGTCACATGGCATCCTGCGCGGGCTGAAACTGCATCGTCATGATCTCACCCGCCCGCAGCGCCGGGAGGAGGCGGTGCGCGTCGTTACCGCGGTCGGCCTTGGCGCGGGCGTCCTCGACCGGTATCCGCACGAGCTGTCCGGCGGGCAGCGGCAACGCGTCGGGTTCGCCCAGGCGCTCGCGTTCCGGCCGAAGCTCATCATCGCCGACGAGCCGGTGTCGATGCTCGACGTGTCGATCCGCATCGGGCTGCTCAACTTGATGACGGCGCTGCGCGAGAAGGAAGGCGTGTCGCTCCTCTACATCACGCACGACATCGCGAGCGCCCGCTACGTCAGCGATCGGCTGCTCGTCATGTACGCAGGGCACATCGTCGAGTCGGGGCCGGTCGAAGACGTCCTGGCCAGGCCGAAGCATCCGTACACCCAGCTGCTGCTGTCCGCGGTGCCCGACCCGCGCGCGCCGCTGTCCACCGACGCGGCCGATCAGGGCGAGCCCCCGCGCGTGATCGACCCGGCGCCCGGATGCCGATTCCGGTGGCGCTGCCCGCTGGCAATCGACGAGTGCGCGCACGTGACCCCGGAGTTGCGGCTACTTGCCCCGGGACACAGCGCGGCCTGCCACGTCGCCACGTCTGACCTGCCATGAAGATCGCGGTGATCGGTGGGGGCAGTACCTACACCCCCGAGCTCATCGAAGGATTCGCAGCCCGCGCGGACGTCCTGCCCGTCGATGAGCTGGTGTTGGAGGACATCGCGATGGATCGGCTGGACGTCATCGCCGGGCTGGCGAGACGGATCCTTGCCCGGACGGGGCATCCTGCCCGGCTCGCCACGACGACATCGCTTGACGACGCGGTCGACGGCGCGGACGCGGTGCTCGTGCAACTGCGCGTCGGGGGACAGCAGGCGCGGCTGGTAGACGAGACGCTCCCCGGCCGGTTCGGGTTGATCGGCCAGGAGACCACTGGGCCGGGCGGTTTCGCCAAGGCGCTGCGCACCGTGCCGGTCGTCACCGACATCGCCTCCGTTGTGGCGAAGCGCGCTGCGCCCGACGCATGGATCGTCGACTTCACGAACCCGGTCGGCATCGTCACGCGTGCACTGCTCGACGACGGGCATCGGGCCCTGGGGTTGTGCAACGTCGCAATCGGGCTGCAGCGGAGACTGGCGACCCGGCTGGGTGTCGCGCCGGAGCGGGTGCACCTCGATCACGCCGGGCTGAATCACCTGTCGTGGGTGCGCCGTGTGCGTGTCGACGGGGTGGATCGCCTGCCCGAACTGCTCGCGGACCCGATTGACGTCGGCTCGCCCGCGGAGCTGATGCGCACGCTCGGCGCCATCCCGTCGTACTACCTGCGCTACTACTACGGCACGGACGAGGTGCTGCGGGAGGGCGGTTCGAGTCGGGCTGAGCAGGTAATGGACATCGAACGGCAACTGCTCGCGATGTACGCGGATCCGGCGCTCGACCGCAAGCCGGCGCTGCTCGACCAGCGTGGCGGCGCGTATTACAGCGAGGCTGCCGCCGCGCTCGTGACGTCGCTACTCACCGGCGACGGGGCGCTGCACTATGTCGACCTGCGTAACTCTGGCGCGATCGCCGGCTTGCCGGACGACGCGGTCGTTGAGGTTCCTGCCACGGTCGACCGTTCCGGGGCGCATGCCGAGCCAGTTCCGCCACTCGCACCGGAGCTGCTCGGCCTGGTGCAGGCGGTGACCGCCTATGAGGTGCTCACGATCGAGGCGGCCCGCACCGGCGACCGCCGTACCGCGCTGCGTGCCCTGCTCGCCCATCCGCTCGTGCGGCAGTGGGACATCGCCGTGCCGCTGCTCGACGCGATCCTGGACGCCAACCGCGCGTACCTGGCGCGGTTCGCGGCCGCTTGAGGGACGTCCAGGCCTGGCCTCTCCGGCCGGACGTGGGCCCCACGAACCGGCACCCATAGACTCGAGGGGCCGTGAGCTCTAGTCCGCACCCCGACCGAGCTCGTGCATCCGGACAAACCTCAGGGAGCGATCAGCGTCGTGAAGAGCACCGTCGAGAACGTGGGCCCGACCCGCGTCAAGCTGGCCGTCGAGGTGCCATTCGACGAGCTGAAGCCCAGCCTGGACGCGGCCTACCGGGAGATCGCGAAGCAGGTGCGCATCCCGGGATTCCGGCCCGGCAAGGCCCCGGCCCGGATCATCGATCAGCGCGTCGGCCGCGCCGCAGTACTGGAGCAGGCCGTCAACGACGCGCTGCCTCGCGTGTATTCGGAAGCGGTGCGCGAGAGCGGGGTGCGCGCGCTCGGCCAGCCGGAGATCGAGGTGACGAATCTCGACGACGGCGAGTCGCTGAGCTTCACCGCCGAGGTCGACGTTCGCCCGGAGATCACCCTGCCCGACCTCAAGGGCCTCGAGATCAGCGTTGACGACGTCACGGTCACCGACGCGGAGGTCGACGAGCAACTGGATGCGCTCCGGGAGCGGTTCGCGAGCCTCACCGGCGTCGAACGTCCGGTGCAAACCGGCGACTTCGTGTCGGTGGACCTCGCCGCCGCGGTCGACGGTGAGAACGTCGAGGGTGGCTCCGCCAAGGGGTTGTCGTACGAGGTGGGCACCGAGGACCTCATCGACGGACTGGACGCCGCCATCACCGGCAAGTCGGCAGGCGACACGGTGACGTTCACCGCGACGCTGCGTCAGGGCGATTACGCGGGCCAGCAGGCGGACATCACGGTCGCCGTCAACTCGGTCAAGGAGAAGGAACTGCCCGCGGCCGATGACGAGTTTGCCCAGCTTGCCAGCGAATTCGACACGATCGACGAGCTGCGCGCCGACCTTCGGGAGCGGCTCAGCCGGGCCAAGGCGCTGAGCCAGGGGAGCCAGGCCCGTGACCGGTTGATCGAGAAGCTCGTCGAGTCGGCCGACTTCCCGGTGCCTGAATCTGCGGTGGAGGCCGAGGTGGGCTACCGGGAGCACGATGTCGTCCATTCGCTGGGCCACGACGACAAGCTGTTCGAGGAGTTGCTGGCAACTCAGGGCAAGACCCGTGAGGAGTTCACCGCTGAGCTGCGCGAGTCGGCGGAGAAGTCGGTGCGCGCCCAGTTCATCCTGGACGCGATCGCGGATGCCGAGCAGGTGACGGTCGGCGATGCCGAGTTGACCGAGTACCTGGTCCGCCAGGCGGCGCGCTACAACATGGCGCCCAAGGACTTCGCCAACCAGATCGTCGAGGCCGGCAACCTGCCCGCGCTGATGTCCGATGTGCGCCGCAACAAGGCACTGGCCAGCGTGCTCGAGTCAGCCGACATCACCGACGCATCCGGCAACAAGATCGACCTGTCGTCGTTGCCCGCTCCGGAGCCGAGCCTGGCTGCCCTCGACGAGGAGGACGTCACGCCATGAGCGAAACCGGCCTCGGCGAGCGGCGCGGGCCAGGGCCGGTCGATTAGGTTCGAAGAAACACCCGAGTTCGAAGGAAGGTCCGCACCATGAGCCGCTTCGATCCGCAGCCGCTGCGCACCGTGGAGATGCGCAGCCCAGGCGCCGGCATGAACCTGAACGACTC
>JBPYES010000146.1:0-5341 GCA_051984825.1 Jatrophihabitantaceae bacterium | reverse complement strand
CGCACATAAGGGTCGGCCCCTCGAACTCATACTTCGAGGGGTCGGCGGCCTGGTTGTACCGCCCATTCGGCACGAAGGGGTGGAGGCTCGCCAGCCCTGGGGTGAATCTCACGTGACATCGGGCGGTTCGAATCCGGCGCCACGGTCGTGGCACAATGTGGCGCTGAGTACCGGCTGCGAGAACGGACCCTCTCACCGTCCTCTGGCCAGTCCACCCGGTCGCTCGCATCCCGCGAACCCCACAGGCGGGAAGTCGCGCGTCCCACAACCAGCTGGAGCACACACACCCGTGGCCACCAAGATCAAGCTCATGCGTCTGGGCAAGATGCGCGAGCCGCACTACCGCATTGTCGTCGCCGACGCGCGCACCAAGCGCGACGGCCGTTCGATCGAGACGATCGGCGAGTACCACCCCAAAAGCGATCCGTCACTCATCAAGCTCGACAGCGAGCGCGCTGCCTACTGGCTCGGTGTCGGCGCCCAGCCGACGGAGGCGGTTACCGCCATCCTCAAGGCGACCGGTGACTGGCAGAAGTTCAAGGGAGAGCCTGCTCCCGAGCCCCTGAAGATGCCGGCCACGAAGCAGAGCAAGCTCGAGCGCTTCAACGCGGCGCTGGCTGAGGTGCAAGGCGTCCCGGACACCGAGGCCACCACGCCCAAGAAGCGCGCCGCCAAGAAGGCCGCGCCGAAGGCTGCCGAGGCGGAGGCGGAGGACGCAGCCGAGCCAACGACGGAGGGCTGAGGTGCTCGAGGAGGCCCTCGAGCACCTCGTCCGTGGCATCGTCGATCATCCGGACGACGTGCGGGTCGACATGGTGAACAACCGGCGCGGCGCCCGGCTGGAGATCCGCGTGCACCCCGACGATCTCGGTCGCGTCATCGGTCGCGGCGGGCGTACCGCCAGGGCATTGCGCCAGGTGATCACCGGCGTGGGCGGTAAGGGCATCCGCGTGGACGTGATCGACGTCGACCAGCACTGAGGTGGCCGGCGCGGACGAGCTGCTCGTGGTGGGCCGCATCGGACCGCCACACGGTGTGCATGGTGCTGTCGTCGTCCAGCCGTTCACCGACGCACCCGACGAACGATTCGCGCCCGGCAGCATGCTGCAGACCAGCGGCGCCCCCCTCACCGTCGCGTCATCGCGCTGGCAGGGCAACCGGCTGGTCGTCGAGTTCGCCGGCATCGCCGATCGGGAGGGCGCCGACGCGCTGCGTGGCACCGAACTGCAGGTGCAAGCGAGCAGTCGCCCCACCCTTGACGACCCGAACGACTTCTACGTCACGGACCTGATCGGTCTCACCGCCAGCACCGTCGACGGCGTGCCGCTGGGCCCGGTGCGCGATGTCGTGCATGCTCCGGCCGGCGACTACCTCGTCGTCGAAGTGGGCGGTCGTCAGCGGCTCGTCCCATTCGTCGCGACGATCGTGCCCTCCGTGGACCTTGCCGGCGGGCACGTGGTCGTCGACCCCCCGGAGGGGCTGCTCGACCTATGAGCGAGAGAGCGTCGCAAGCGGTGGGCGCCGACGCGCCGACCAAGCCGGTGGCCACATGAGGATCGACGTCGTCACGATCTTCCCCGAGTACCTGGCGCCGCTGCGCCAATCGCTACTCGGCAAGGCGATCGAGCGCGGCGACGTCGACCTGCGCGTGCACGATCTGCGTACGTGGACCGACGACGTCCACCGCACGGTCGATGACGCTCCATACGGCGGCGGCCCGGGCATGGTCATGCTGCCCGAGCCGTGGGGCCGCGCGCTCGACGACCTCGCTGCGCCGGGCACAGCCCAACCGCGCCTGCTCATCCCGTCGCCGGCAGGGATCCCGTTCACCCAGGCGATGGCCCGCGAATTGGCCGGTGAAACATGGCTGGTGCTGGCCTGCGGCCGCTACGAAGGCATCGACGCGCGAGTGGCGGAGTACGCGGCACAGCGCATGCGGGTGGACGAGGTGAGCATCGGCGACTACGTGCTCGCCGGTGGCGAAGCCGCGGTGCTGGTGATCGTCGAGGCCGTGAGCCGGCTGCTGCCCGGGGTGCTCGGCAACGCCGAGTCGGCGGCGGACGACTCGTTCAGCGACGGCCTGCTCGAAGCCCCGGCATACACCAGGCCCGCATCCTGGCGTGGCCTGTCCGTACCGGACGTACTGCTGTCCGGCAACCACGGCGAGATCGCGCGCTGGCGAGCCGAGCGGTCGCGCCTGCGCACCGCGCAGCGCCGCCCGGATCTCCTGCGGTAGCGCCCGGTTTCGCGCTGCCCAGCGCGGTATGGCACCATCGAGTGGTTGCCCAGTGCCGGTAGGGCGCGTGGCGGCGACTCCCGTAAGTGTCGGCACGACAGACATGCCCGCCGGCCACGAGCACATATTTCGAAGGATGCGAGACCGATGAACACGCTCGACACTGTGGATGCCGAGTCGCTGCGTTCCGACATTCCGGATTTCCGGCCCGGCGACACCCTGAAGGTCCACGTCCGCGTGGTCGAGGGTTCCCGCTCGCGTGTCCAGGTATTCCAGGGCGTCGTGATCCGCCGCCAGGGCGGCGGTCTGCGCGAGACCTTCACCGTCCGCAAGATCAGCTTCGGGGTTGGCGTCGAGCGCACGTTCCCAGTGCACACGCCGGTCATCGACAAGATCGAAGTTGTCACCCGCGGCGACGTGCGCCGGGCCAAGCTGTACTACCTGCGTAGCCTGCGGGGCAAGGCCGCCAAGATCAAGGAGAAGCGGGAGACGGTCGCCCGCTGAGCCGTTGGCGGACGACGAACGGATGGCCGACGAGCAAGCGCAGCGTGGCGCGGGCGAGGTCCGCGCGGGTCAGCTGGAATCCGACGAGGCAGCGCGCAACGGCGAGCCGGCGGATTCGCCGACAGCCGATTCGCAGCCGGAGTCGCCGGCTGCCGAGAAGCGGAGCGAGTCACCGGCAGACAACCCCGGCACGGAGTCGCCGGCAGTCGATGCCCAGCCGGCTCCCGACGGCAACCGCCCGACGCCGGCTAAGACCGACGCCGAGGCTGAGTCCGACATTGCGGGCGACGCCGAGAGCGAGCAGGCGCCGGCCACAGAGCCTCCAGTCAGCCCTCCTCCTCCGCGCTGGCAGTTCTGGCGCCGCCGGCCGGAGAAGAAGCACAAGAAGGCCCCATGGTGGGAGCTGCCCGTCCTGATCGCGGTGGCGATCGCGGTCGCCGTACTGATCAAGACGTTCCTGGTTCAGCCGTTCTACATCCCGTCCGAGTCGATGGAGAAGACGCTGCACGGCTGTCCGGGCTGTTCGGGGGACCGGGTCTTGGTGAACAAGCTGATCCTCGATATACGCGATCCGCATCCCGGCGACATCGTGGTATTTCGCGCGCCCGCCAACTGGGACGAGGAGCCGACCCCGAGAGCGCCGTCGAATCCGCTCGTCAAAGGCATCCGGTGGTTCGGGCAGCTCATCGGCTTCGTGCCGCCGGACGAGAAGGACCTCATTAAGCGGGTCATTGCGGTGGGTGGGCAGACCGTTCAGTGCTGCGACCCGCAAGGACGCGTGCAGGTAAGTGACAGCGGAGTCAACGGCCCGTGGCATTCGCTCGACGAGCCGTACATCTACCAGAACACGCCGTGGGATTCGCGTAATCGTCCCGGTCATATCCAGACCGGAAGCGCCGACCAACGCACGTTCGGTCCGATCACGTTGCCTCCGGGGCGGCTGTGGGTGATGGGCGATCATCGCGGCGACTCCGCCGATTCCCGGTTCCATTGCATTGAAGATTCGCCCACCGACCACAAATGCGGCACGTCTGACACCACGGTTCCGGTGAACTCCGTGATCGGTAAGGCAGTGCTGATCGCGTGGCCACCCTCGCGGTGGCGCACGCTCGGCACGCCCGCGACGTTCAAACATGCCGGAGACGCGCTGCCCGCAGCGGGCGGGGCGCTCGCAATGCTTCCGGTGTTTGCGATCCGACGGCGCCGTCGGCGCTGATGGACGGCGTTGCACATCCACGGGTTGCTGGCCGGGTGCTGCTGATCGACGAGGCCTGCCGGGTACTGCTGATCGAGAGCAACGTCGACGTCGGGGCGGAGGCCACGCACTGGATTACGCCAGGCGGCGGGACCGATCCGGGGGAGACGCCGGCGCAGGCGGCTATGCGTGAGCTGTACGAGGAGCTCGGCCTGCGGGCCGACTTGGCCGGCGACGCCTCGCCGGATCACACCGACAGGGAGCGGTTCACGTTCAACGGTCATACCTACGACCAGACCAACCACTACTTCGTCGTCCGGATGGCGCCCGGCACGCCCGTCGCAGCGCGTGGCGCGGACGAGATCGAGCAATCCGTCCTGGTCGGGGAGCGCTGGTGGAGCGTTGCCGAGCTGCGTGCGTCGGAGGCGACGATCTACCCGGTCGGACTCGCCGACCTGCTGGCCCGGCTGTGCCGCGACCAGCTTGTCCCGCCCGCGTAACGTCATCCCCGCTATGGCTCGTCGAACCGTCCAGGTCTCCCTGCCTGTGCCGCCACCGCGGCTGATCGTGCGCCGGGATACGGGGCTGTCCGCTTATGAGACCGCCTTGGAGCGTGCTGGATTTGCGCTGGTCGCCGGGGCGGACGAGGCCGGCCGCGGTGCGTGCGCCGGGCCGCTAGTCGTTGCCGCCTGCATCCTGGCGCGCGGCCGGCGCGGCCATATCGAGGGGCTGGCCGACTCCAAGGTGCTGACGCCGGCCGTCCGCGAGGAGCTTTACGCGGAGATTGTCGGGCGTGCGATGGCTTGGTCCGTCGTGGTGATCCCGGCCCAAGAGGTCGATGAGCGCGGCCTGCACGTGTGCAACCTGGCGGGGATGAGGCGGGCACTGGCCACGCTTCGGCCCGCTCCGACCTACGCGCTGACCGATGGTTTCCCGGTGCCTGGGCTCGGCGTTCCGTCCACCGCGGTATGGAAGGGGGACGCCGTCGTAGGGTGCATCGCGGCGGCGTCCATCCTGGCGAAGGTGACTCGCGACCGGATGATGGTCGAGATGCATCAGCGCTGGCCGGCGTACGAGTTCGCGCAGCACAAGGGCTATGTGACACCTGAGCACGCGGCGGCGCTGCAGGAGCACGGACCGTGCCCGGAACATCGCGCATCGTATGTCAACGTGCGCAGGGCAGCAGCTCGTCTTTCCCTGCTGGAGAATGGATGGGCCGACGCGGTCCCGCCCGTGGACCGCTCAGAGGAGATCGCATGAGTGGTCGTGAGCGACGCTCGCGGAGCGAACCGGCTCTGTGCGCGCCGGAGGCGGCGACCCGCCCATTCGGGGCGAGAGGGAGGCTCGGTCGATGAGCGCTGAGGATCTCGAGAACTACGAGACCGACATGGAGTTGCAGCTCTATC
>JBPYES010000145.1:0-25281 GCA_051984825.1 Jatrophihabitantaceae bacterium | reverse complement strand
GCGCGTCTCGACGCCGTCCTCGAGAAAACCGATCCGGCGGCCGGCATCTCGACTCCTGCGGTTGGCGCCGATCCCGACGACGTCGCGGAGGCGGCAGCACCGACGGCAGAGGAGCACGCCGAGGAAGCCACACACACGCACGCCGACGGCACGATGCACGCGCACGCCGACGGCACGACGCACACGCACGCCGACGGCACGACACACACGCACGCCGACGGCACGTCGCAAACGCACGAGGACGGCGAGAAGAAGGCGCCCGGTGGTTTCCTCGCCGGCCTCGTCCGCGCACTGTTCGGCGGGCCGCTCTTCGCAGGGCGTGGCGCGCCGACCGAGCAGGCGGCACCGTCCGGTGCGGCGACGGACGCCGCCGCACCCGAGCGCGCAGCCGCAGCAGCCGGCAAAGAGAAGATGGAGGCCGCCGCCACCGTCGTCGACGCAGAGACCGAGCAGACGGCAGAGGGCAAGCCCGCCGCGGTGACCGTGACCGCGCCGGAGAAGGAGGCGAAGGGCGAGGCCGTCGGCGCGGCCGGGGCAGCACCTGCAGCCACCGCGGGCGGCGGCGACGTGCGCATCAGCGAGCCCGAGGCCGCGCGCACGGAGGTTGCCGCGGCCGCGGGCAGCACAGCATCGACACCGGCGATCACCCAACCCCCCGCTGAGGCCGAGGCGACTCATTCGCAGGCGCAGGAGCGGGCCGACGCCGAGGACAGGACCGTGCTCGAGGCGCACGGTCATCAGGTCGACGCCGAGGCATCCTCGCCGGTGGAGCCGCGCGAGCAGGAGACTGCAGGCGCGGCACCTGCAGAAGCTCCCGAGCAGGAGAGCGCGGCCGAAGCGCCCGCAGGCGGCCCGGAACCTGAGGCCGCGACTCCGGCGGCCGCGGCACCCGAGCCAGCGGCCGAGAGTGCCGCACCCGAGCCGACAGAAGCGGCTGCGCCTACCGGTGGCGCAGCACCGGAAGCCGCCGCATCGCAGGCAGCTGAGCCGGTGGCTGCGGAGCAGGAGGCCGCCGGGCCCGAAGCGGCCGCGCCCGAGGCAGCAGCGCCCGAAGCTGCCGAGCCGGAGGCAGCAGAGCCCGAGGGAGGCGCGCCTGCAGCTGCCGAGCCGGAGGCGGCCGCGCCTGACGGAGCGGCGCCCGACGGCGCCGCTCCGGAGGCTGAGCAGGCCGAGGCAGGTGGCGGTCCCGAAGAAGCAGCAGGGCCCGCGCCCGGTGAAGCGCCTGAGCAGGGTGCCCCGGACGGAGCCGCTGCCGAAGGCGGCGGCGTGGCCGCGTGCATGGGTGGCGGGGCGGAGGCGCAACCCCCGACTCCCGATGCTGATGCTCCGAGCGCCGCGTGCGGGGGTGGCGGTGCCGCAGGCGGAGGTGCTGAGCCGCCGGCTGCCGCCGCTCCGGTCGTTTCGGCAAGCACACCGGATGCCGCGCTCGCGACCGTGTCGGCGTTGCCGGCTACCGACATGCAGACCGCGCTTCCGCAGGTCGCAACTGCGGCCACAGCGGACGTGAGCAAGCAGCGTGCGGAGATGCCGCCGCCGACGATGGACCGCCCGTCCGGCGCAGCGTCCGGCCTGGACGTCAGCGCGCCGATCCCGAAGATCGCTGCGACGCCGTATACGGGTCCGACATCCACCGACAAGGTGAACCGGCCGCCGGGCAGCCCGGCGCCGCAGCCGGATCTGCAACCGACGCCGTCACCATCGGCTCAGCAGGTGAAGGTCAGCACGCCGCGGATCGGCGGCGACCAGCAGCTGTCCGAGGCGGATGCTGCGAAGGTCGTAGAGAGCATCGACGCTGTCCCGACGACGGACCCGGAACTGCAGGTCGAGGCCGGCGAGCCCGGCGCGGTGCAACTCGAGGCGGACGCCGACCCGAAGCTCGTGGCCAAGCAGCAAGCCTCGCTCGACACACAGGTCAAGGACGTCGCGGGTCAGGGCGCGAAGGACGCAGCGGCACCGCTCGGCGAGGCCGACATCCGTCCACACGTGCCGGCGAAGACGCTGACCGCCAAGGTCGACGAGGGCGCCAGCTGCCCTGGCCTCGGCGGCGACAAGGGACAGGGGGGGAAGGCCGGCGAGTCGAAGTACCCGAAGGTCGCGGTTGACGCGATCGTCGCCGAGAAGAGCCAGGGCGACATCCAGGCCGGCGTTGCAAAGGCCGGCGGCGACTTCAAGGCCGCGCGCGACCAGCGCGACGCCGACACGCAGAAGGCGCGCGACGACGCCAAGACGCAGATGGACGACGCCGTCCAGGAGAGCAACGACAACCAGGTCACGTTGCGCAAGAACGCGATCAGCACGTCGACCTCGCTGCGCGGCGAGTGGACCGACGAGGAGCACAAGGCAGTCGACACCGCCGTCACCAAGTCCGGCGACGCCTCACAGACCGCGACGACCGACGTCGCGCAGCACAAGCGCGATGCCGAGTCGAAGGCGCAGGGCCACATCGACGACGGCAACCGCGACGTGCGCAGCGCGCGTGAGGACGCGGAGAAGAAGGCGCGCGAGGAGAAGGCGAAGGCCAAGAAGGAGAAGAGCGGCATCCTCGGCTGGATCGGCTCGAAGATCTCCAGCTTCTTCGACGCGCTGAAGAGCGCCATCGTCGGCGTCTTCGATGCCGCTCGCAAGCTGGTGCGCAAGGCGATCTCGGCAGCCAAGAAACTCGCGCACGAAGCGATCGAACTCGGCCGCAAGGCGGTGGTAGGCGCGATCAAGCTCGCCGGTGACGTCATCATCGCGGCCGGCGACGTCATGCTCGCGGCGTTCCCCGAGGCGCGCGAGAAGTTCCGCAAGAAAGTCACCGAGGTCGTCGACACGGCGACGAAGAAGGTCAACGACGCGGCGGACGCACTCGAGCGTGGCATCCAGAAGCTTCTCGATGCGCTCGGCAACGCGCTGGACTGCGCATTGCAGTACCTGCAGGCCGGTTACCTCGCCGCAGTCGACGCGCTGGCCTCCGTCGTGAAGGCCGCGCTCGATGCTGCGCAGGCGTTCCTCGATCTGCTGGCCGATTGGGCGGCCATCATCGCCGACATCGCGAGCAGCCCGATCCGCTGGCTGAAGAACCTCGGTCGAGCTGCGATCGACGGCGTGCGCAACTGCTTGTGGAGTGCCCTGAAGCGCGCCATCAAGCAGTGGTTCAACGACAAGGTCGAAGAGGTCATCGGCGTCGGCAAGCTGATCCTCAACGTCCTGCTCAAGGGCTGCCTGAAGTTCTCCGACATCGCGCGCATGGCGTGGGACGGCATCAAGGCGGCACTGCCCGGCATCGTCATCCAGCTGATCATCGAGAAGCTCGTCGCCCTGCTCATACCCGCAGGCGCAGCGCTGAGCCTGATCATCGACGGCCTGAAGGCAGCATGGGGCGCAGCCAGCCGCATCCTCGCCGCGTTCCAGAAGTTCATGACATTCCTGAAGTCGGTGAAGTCGGGCAACGGCGCCGGTGCGTTCGCCGACCTCGTCGCTGCCGCGGCCGTCGCCGTCATCGACTTCATCTCGAACTTCCTCATCGGCAAGCTCAAGGGCGCCGGCAAGGGCGTCGGCAACACGCTGAAGACGATGGCCAGCAAGATCGGCAAGGCGCTCGGCAAGGTGGGCCGCGCGGTCGGTCGTGGGGTGCGCGCGATCGGGCGCGGTTTGGTGCGTGGCGCCAAGGCCGGCGCCGGTCTGGTCAAGCGCGGCGCGGCGGCCGTTGTGCGCGGTGGCAAGCGGATCGTGAGTGCTGTTGCGCGTGGCGCGCGCAAGGTCGTCACGATGCTGCCGCGCGGCGTCGTGCGCGGTGCGCGAGCCGTGGCGCGTGCGGTCGATCCACGCCGGCTCGCCCGCGCGATCGCGCGCTCGCGGCTCGGCCAGGCCATCGGCCGTGGCTTCACCAAGGTCAAGGGCTACGCCAAGGGCAAATGGGAGAAGGCCAAGGCGAAGTTCAAGGAATGGCGCGAGAAGCGCAAGAAGGCCAAGAAGAGCCCCGAAGAGCGCCTCGCGGCAGCGGTTGCAGCAATACAGCCCGCGCTCACTGGGATGCTCGGCCGCGGCGTCTCCGGCATCGCCCTGTGGGCGCGGCTCAAGTACTGGAAGGTCCGATATGGCCTGAGCTCGCTCAACGTCAAGGGCAGTGGCGGCAACGTCTCTGTGGAAGCGCGCGTCAATCCGTGGCAGGTCGTCGGGCAGGGGGTCAAGCCGGTCGGCGCGACGCTGCGCGGGCTGATGCGGCGAGTCACAGATCGGATCCTCAAGCGCGAGGATGTCACGCAAGCGGGCGCCGCGATTGTCGAGGACGCCAACAAGACGGGCATCCTCAAGGTCCACCCGCAGACGATGGGCTTCCTCGGTCTCGCGAAGGCCCAGCGCGATCCGACCCTCAAGGAGCAGGCCAAACAGACCATCCGCAAGATCCAGGTCGGCGTCAACGGCGCGATGGTCAGCGTGTGGCGCGGACTGGCCCGCGACCCCCGCGAACTCGAGGTCAAGGTGGGCCGTGGCGGAAGTTGGCTGGCCATCGCACGTCGTCTCAGGAAGATGTTCCGGGGCGGGCACTCGTACGGGAAGGCCGCCGCTGAACTTCAGCAGATCGCCACAACTGGTCAGACGACTGGCAAACGCGGCGCATCACTTGCGCGGCTCGCGTACCTCGCGTACGGCCAGGAGACGCATCGGCAGGACATCAACATCGTCGCAGCGGCGATGACGAGCGAACTTGCGCAGAAGGGCCGCGTTACCGTGCTGCCGCAGGCGCCAGTCGGGGCAGGCGCAGCTGCTCGACACATCTCGGGAACAGAGGAGCAGCGCGAGATATCGGGCGAGGGCGGACCTGCCAAACGCAGGGAGCTCGCTGCTCGTATCAAGACACTCCGCGCACACGAAATCAGGCTCGCGGCTCGCTGGCTAGAGGCGCAGATGGCGGCCGAAGGTCTTGAGTATTTCGCCAGTGAGCAACTCGCTGAGGACTGGATGTACGAGAAGATCCTCGCTCACTACGGAGTCATCGATAAGGCCCATAGCGCCGGGGGTGGCGGCTCATGAGCGGGTATCCGCGGTCTCCGAAGACGGTCAGCGGCGGGCTCGTCCTCGTCGACCCTGACAACTCCAGCGTCGTGCGAGTGATCGTGCTGCAATACAACCCCGACACGCTCAGCCGCACGCTGCAGGTGCAAGGCGCCGGACCCGAATCCGGCGACCGTGTCGACGTGCTGCGCCTGAAGGGCGCGCCGATCGAGACCATCAAGCTCGAGGCCGAGATCGACGCGGCGGATCAGCTCGCGCAACCCGACGCGTTCCCGAAGGCCACGCAACTCGGCATCGCCCCACAGCTGGCGGCGATCGAGGACTGCGTGTACCCCGACAGCGCGACTGTTCAGTCCAACATCGACAGCGCCGGCACTGGCACGCTGGAGATCATCTCGGCCGAGAGTCCGCTCGCACTGTTCATCTGGGGGGCGCAGCGCGTACTGCCGGTGCGCATCACCGAGTTGTCGGTCACCGAAGAGGCGTTCACGCCGGAGCTCAACCCACTGCGTGCGCGTGTCTCGCTCACGCTGCGCGTGCTCACCACCAACGACGTCCCGCGCGGACACCGCGCGGCGTCACTGTTCATGGCCTACCACCAGGCCAAGGAACGCACGGCGGCCGGCGCGTCCGGCCAGCTCGCTGCATTCGGAATCGGGAGGCTGTCGTGACCAACCCGACGTCGAACCTGCCGCACCTGCCCGGCGTCGGCGGCACGCCTCCGCCGAGCTACCCACCCGACAGCCGATACGCGCAGACCGAGACGACCACCAAGACCCTGCAGGACGGCCGGACCGTCACCTACCTGCGCCGCCGGTTCATCCCCGACACCTCCAGTCTCCCAACACTCGCATGGCACGAGATGAGCGCCGTCGACCGCCTCGACATCCTCGCGGCGACGTACTACGGCGACTCGCAGCTGTGGTGGCGCATCGCTGACGCGAACGCCGTCAGCGATCCGGACGAGCTGTCGGAGCCCGGACGCCGGCTCAGAATCACCCACCCGCAAGGCTCTGGCGGGGTGGCGCTGTGATCAGCAAGCTCTCCCTGTCCCTGCTCATCGGGCCGCTGGTGACCGTGCCGGCTCCGCCCGAAGTCGTCGACGCGTTCCGCAGCGCGCAGGTGACGGTCACCGCAGGGCAACGCACCGGGTTCCAGTTGACGTTCGCGATCAGCCGCAATTCGCTGCTCATGACGACGCTCATCCCCGCGGGCTACTTCGATCCGGGCATCCGCGTGATCCTCGTCGTCACCGTTGACGGCATCCCGACACCGGTGATCGACGGCCTCGTCACGCGGCAAGAAGTAGGTGTTAGCGACAACGTCGGCCAGTCCGTCCTCACGGTCACCGGCGAGGACGTCAGTGTGGCGATGGATCTCATCAAGTGGCAGGGCATCCCGATGCCACCGAGCCCGGCCGCGGGCCGGGTCGCGATCATCATCGCCTTCTACTCGATGTTCGGCATGATCCCACTCGTCATCCCCGAGATCTTCCCGTCGATTCCCCTGCCGACAGATCGCATCGAGATGCAGCAGGGCACGCACCTCGAGTACCTCAACAAGCTCGCCGAGGACAACGGCTACGTCTTCTACGTCGAGCCCGGCCCGTTCCCGGGGATGAACACCGCGTACTGGGGCCCGGAGATCCGCATCGGTGTTCCGCAGCCGGCGCTCAACGTCGACTTCGACTCCGACTCGAACGTGACGTCGTTGAACTTCAGTTACGACGGGCTGTCGCGGTCGAACTACATCACCACGATCCAGGAACCGATCTCGAAGGTGCCGATCCCGATCCCGCTCCCACCGATCGATCCGCTCAAGCCGCCGCTGGCGATCAAGCCTGCACCCGCACTGCGCGTCGATCTCACCAACGACACCGCCAAGCTCAACCCGGTCGAGGCGCTCGGCCGTGCCGTCGCCCGCGCGTCCGCTTCCGCGGACGCCGTCACGGGACAAGGCCAGCTCGATGTCGCCCGGTACGGCCACGTCCTCAAGGCGCGCTCGCTTGTCGGTGTGCGCGGAGCCGGCACGGCCTACGACGGCCTCTACTACGTCAAGAGCGTCACTCACAACATCAAGCCGGGCGAGTACACGCAGTCGTTCACCCTCGCGCGCAACGGCTTGATCTCGATAACTCCGGCGGTGGTGCCATGACCGGAACGACCTCCGTGACGCGCTACTACGGCAAGTATCGCGGGACCGTGATCAACGTCGAGGATCCGATGCGAATGGGTCGGATCATGGCGGAGGTACCGCAGGTCTACGGCCTGCTCCCCTCGACCTGGGCGATGCCGTGCGTCCCGTTCGCAGGGATCCAGTCCGGCGAGTGGGCAATCCCGCCGCTCGGCGCAGGAGTCTGGATCGAGTTCGAGCAGGGTGACCCCAACTACCCGATCTGGACCGGCGGTTACTGGGGGTCCGGCGCCGAGCCACCCGCGCTGGCTCAGGTCGCGCCCGCCAGTGTCAACCACTACGTCGTGCAGACGACGCTGCAGAACACCTTGCAGGTGAGTGACCTGCCCGGCCCCACCGGCGGCATCCTGCTCAAGACGACGACGGGCGCGATGATCGCGATCAATGAAATCGGCATCACGATCTCCAACGGTCAAGGCGCGACCATCCTGATGACGGGTCCGACGGTCACCATCAACGCCGGGGCGCTGACGATCACATGAGCGGGCCGATCGTGCACGTCGGTGCGGGCATCACCTGCACGCATGGTGGCATGGCCACCGTCGTTCCGGGCTGCGCGCGGGTACTGGTGAGCGGCATGCCGGTGGCGACGATGGTCGACCAGTTCATCGTCGCCGGCTGCGCGTTCCAGCTACCGCCACCCACCCCGCACCCGTGCGTCCTCATCCGCTGGCTGACACCGTCGGCGCGCGTCCTCGCCAACGGTGCGCCGGTGATCACGCAAGGTTCCCTCGGTCTCGGCATCGCGCCTGACCAGGCGCCGCAGGGCCCACCGATCGTCGTCAGCACGCAGCCGAGGGTGATCGCGTTATGAACCCACTCGCTTCGCAGAGCTATGTCGACGATCCGCTGCACATTGATGCACGCGGCGCCACCGCGAGGACGGACTACGCGGGCTGGATCCGCGATCAGATCTGGGCAGTGCTGTTCACCTCGCCCGGCGAGCGCGTGCACCGCTCGGACTTCGGCAGCGGTGTGCGGCAGCTGTTGTTCGCGCCCAGCAGCAACGAGCTGGCGGCCACCGTCCGCATGCTCGTACAGGCCGCGCTGCAGCAGTGGCTCGGCCACCTCATCGAGGTGCAGGACATCGACGTCGTCACAGACGACACCGTCGTTACGGTGACCGTCGCCTACCTGATCCGCGGCACCGGCGACAAGCAGGTCGACGCGTTCAGCTCGGCAGGTGCGCAGTGATCTTCTCGTGCGGCACTGCCGATCGCCGGCGCCTCGTCCGCGACGACCCGGCGCTCAACGGCATCGACTACGTCGAGGTGGCCACCGGCAACGGACCCGATGTGCGTCGCACGCTCCTCGTGCACTTCCTGCACCCGGTCGCCTCACCCATCCCCGACCCGGGCTTCTGGCATGTCGACGGCGGCGAGCGGTTCCGCGGCATCACCGTGCAAGCTGCGGATTCGACGATCCAGGAGAACGTCGTCCGCCTGACGACGAGCGCGATCGGCGACCTGTCGTGGTACACGCTGCGGCTGGCCGATGACTCGCTGCCGCTTCGCCTGCCGCCTGCGGGTTACGACCCTGCGCTGTCGCAGGTCGAGTTCACGTTCCGGCCCGGGTGCGGCACCGACCTCGACTGTCGCGACGAGTGGACACCCGGCACTCCCGCCGTCGCTCCGCCCGACGTCGACTACACCGCGAAGGACTACCTCGCGTTCCGTCGCGTCCTCAAGGACCGGTTCGCAATCACCCAGCCCGACTGGACCGGCGACGAACCCGCCGACGTCAGAACTGCGCTGCTCGAGTTGCTCGCCTACGCGGGCGACCGGCTCAGTTACATCCAGGACGCAGTCGCCACCGAGGCCTACCTCGGTACCGCGCGCCGACGCATCTCCGCGCGGCGGCACGCCGTTCTCGTCGACTACACGATGCACGACGGATGCACCGCACGCGCGTGGGTGCGTATCTGCGTGGGCACGAACCCGGGTGACAGCGTGCCGGCACCGTCGCCCACGGACACGTTCGTGCGGCTGCTCACGGGCCCGGAGGCGACGCCGCCGACGATCGACTCGGGCTCGACTGAGGACAAGGCGTTGCGTGCATCCGGCTCGCAGGTCTTCGAGATCGTGCAGTCACCCGCCACGTTCTACTTCAACCACAACGCGATCGACTTCTACACGTGGAGCGGTGTCACCTGCCGCCTTCCCGCCGGCAGCACGTCGGCAACGCTCGCCGGTGACCTCAGCACATTGCGTGCAGGCGACGTGTTGGTGCTCGCCGCGATCGACCAGGCGTCGCCCGATGACGTCGACGAGTCGGCCAACCTCGTCGCACCGGTTCGGCTGACCTTCGTGCAGGCGACGCATGACCCCCTGCTGCCCGGGCCCGAGGGCGCGGTCACCGAGGTCCGCTGGGCCGAGGACGATGCCCTGGCGTTCGACCTCGCATTGACGAAGCAGAAGACACACGACGACGGCACGTCGGCCGGCGGTGTCGAGACAACGGCACGCGCGTTCGGAAACGTCGTCCTCGCCGATCAGGGCGAGCACATTCGTGACGCGAGTGGCGACCCGACATCGCAACCGCTCGTCGCCGGCGACTACCCCGCGCTCGCGTCAGGTCCGGTGAGCCAGCGCCCGCCCGTGCCGACCGCATCGCAGCCGGCGTCGGCCGCGACGACGTGGGACATCGCCGACGTGCGGCCGTTCCTGACCGTGAAGACCGCGCAGGCCGAGTGGAAGATCGTGCGCGACCTCGTCAATCCCGACCCGACGGGCCAGCAGGCCGTCCTCGAAGTCGACGACGCCGGAACGGGGTGGCTGCGCTTCAGCACGACGCCTGACGCGCTCGACGATCCGGTCACTGTGTACGCAGTCGGCAACGGCAGCGCCGGCAACGTCGGGCCGCGCACGATCACGCGGGTGATCAAGGACGGCGGGTCGGCAAGCCTGGCCGCATCCATCACCCGGATCAGCAATCCGATGCCCGCCGTCGGCGGCACCGAGCCCGAGACCATCTCGCACGTGCAGCAGCACGCACCGTTCGCGTTCCGCACGCAGGAGCGGTGCATCACACCCGAGGACTACGCCGAGCGCAGCGAGCAGTTCCCCGGCGTCGAGCACGCCTTTGCCCGCCTGACCTGGACGGGCAGCTGGTACACGGTCTGCATCTACGTCGAACGTGTCGGCGGAGCCGACGTCGACCTGCAGTTCGCCGACGACCTGCGGGCGTTCCTCGAGCCGTATCGCCTCATGTGCCATGACCTCGAGGTACGCAGCCCGATCTACGTGCCGCTCGACATGACCTTGACCGTGTGCGCGAGCGCGGGCGCCGACTGGCCCACCGTGCGCGCGGCGCTCGGACGCCTGTTCGGTGCGCGCGTGCAGCCGGACGGCACCCTCGGGCTCTTCCACCCGGACCGGCTGACGTTCGGGGCACCCGTCTACACCGGGCCTCTGATCGCCGCCGCGCTCGAGGTGCCTGGAGTGGTCTGGGTCGAGATCACCGATCTGCACACCGTCGGCATGGCCACGCAGATCAGCGTGAAGGACGGCCAGCTCGCGCTCGACCCGCCGCTCATCCCCCGTCTCGACAACGATCCGAACTTCCCCGAGCGAGGGGTCTGCCATATCGAGCAGGCGTCGGCGAGTGTCAGCGAGCAGTTCATGGCGACAGCGCGCATCGCCGAGCGCGCCCAACTCGTTGGGCGAACGCAACTCGCCGCAAGGCGGTGGTCGGTATGAGCGACGACGTCCAGCTCACGCGCTACGCCGACGTGCTGGCCCGGCTGCACAGCGAGATCGCGGCAGGCAAGATCGACGACACGCACGCACTCCCCGGCCTGCAGCCGCTGCGCTCGCGCACGAGCGCCGACTTCACGTTGGCACTGGCCGACGCGTGGGCCGTGCTCGCCGAGATCCTGGGCTTCCACTCGGCGCGCCATCACGAGGAAGCCTGCCTCGACCTCGCCTCGGAGCTGCGGTCGTTGATCGAGTTGTCGCGGCTCGTCGGCTACCAGCCGGACCCGGGTCTCGCCGCGTCGGCCTCGCTCGCCTTCACCATCGATGACGCCGGCGCGGCGCCGGTCGTGACCGTGCCTGTCGGCACCGCAGTGACGAGCGTGCCTCTCCCGGGCGAGCAGCCGGTGACCTTCGAGACCATCCAGGCGATCACCGCCCGACCCACGTGGAACCAGCTTCTGCCGAAGCTGTCGCGGATGCAGACCTTCGCCACCTCCGAGAGCACGGTGCTGCTCGCAGGAACCGCCACCAACGTCAGCACGGGCGACGGCATGCTCGTGCCGATCGGCTCCTCGGGTCGCGCGTTCGGCATCGTGCGGTCGGTGCGGGTTCGGCCTGATGACCCGCCGATCCCGGGCGCACCCGCTCGGCCGGGCTGGACCGCGGTCGAGCTCGGGTTCGTGTCCAACGAGGTGACGCTGGGCGGCGAGACGGCGACCGAGCTCGACCTCTGGCCGGCCGGGGTCGACCCCGGCCCGCTACTGCGGGATCTCAGCCCCAACGACGCGACCGTCCTCGACGCAGAGGAGCTGAATGCCGCTGCGATCAACGGCGGCTTCGCGACAGCCGACGTCTTCAGCGCCTTGCAGGCCAGCCGGGCCAAGCCGCAGTCAGTGCTCGTGTTCCGCGCGCAGGCCAACATCCTCGGCGGTGCCGCACCCGAGAAGGACGCGGTGGCCACCGGGGTAAAGACGTCGCCGTGGACGGACGCGAACCTGGACCAGTACCCAGGGCACGGCCAGCAGGGGAAGTACCAGTTCGTCTTCTGCGACGCCGTCGTGAAGTCCGCGCACACGGGCCCGGTCGTGCTGCGCGAGGACGGCGACTGGACGCTGCTGACGGCACGAGGGGTCGAGGTCAGGTACCACACGGCGTTCACCGTCTCGGGCAAGTCGACCGTGCTGAACGTCGAGGCGACAGACCTGTCGCACTACAGCATCCAGGGCACCAGCGTCTTCCTCGCCGCCGAGCTGCTGCCTCTCGCGCCGGCCAACGTGCTCACGCACCTGGCCAAGGGTGAGCCGAACATCGTGCTCGATGACTGGGTCGACGGCCTCAGCGCCGGCCACATGATCGCGATCACCGGCAGGTCCGCGACACACCCAGGGCTCGCCGTCGCGCACGTGACGCAACTCAAGGCGGTGCGCCACGAGTTGTCGCGCACCGGCTCCACGGCGATCGACCTCGTCGATCCGTTGCCGGATGCGCTGCGCCGCGACAGCGTGCGTATCAATGCGAACGTGGCACCGGCGACCCACGGCGAGAGTCGTTCGGAAGTGCTCGGCAGTGCGCAGGGGCAGGACCCGCAACCAAGCTTCACGCTGTCGAGCAGCCCGCTCACGTACCTGTCGGACGCGTCGGGTTCCTCTCCGGCGCTGACCGTGTACGTCAACGGCGTGCGCCGCCATCGCGTCCCCGCCTTGCTCGCGCCAGACGAGCGCGGCTACACGGTGCACCAGGACGACAAGCAGAGCAGCACGATCCAGTTCGGCTCGCCGCTGCCGACCGGCGTCATCAACGTGCGGGCCGACTACCGTGTCGGTCTCGGTGCGGGAGCAGCCGTGCGAGCAGGCCAGCTGAGCATGCTCGCCTCACGCCCGCCCGGCGTTCGCGCCGTCACCAACCCGCTGCCGGCACGCGGCGGGGCCGACCCCGAGACGGTGGCCGAGGCGCGGCGCAACGCTCCCGTCTCGGTGCGCGCACTCGGCCGGGCCGTGTCACTGGTCGATTACGCCGACTTCGCGCGCGCCTACCCCGGCGTCGCGAAAGCCGCCGCGCGCTGGATCGGCACCGGCCGAATGCGCGGTGTGCAGGTCAGTGTGATCGGTCCGAAAGGCGCCGACATCACGACGGACAGCGATGTCTACAAGGGGCTCGTCGCCGCACTCGCCGCGAGCAGCGACGAGCTCGTGCCGGTACGGGTCGTGCAGGCGCTCCGGATTCCGGTCCGCGTCGCTGCCGACGTGCACGTCGACCCCGACCGCATCACCGAGGATGTCCTCAACGCTGCGCGGTCTGCCGTCATCGCCGCGCTCTCCTTCGACGCGCGCGACCTGGGGCAGCCGGTGTGGGGCAGTGAGATCATCGAGGTGCTGCAGTCCGTTCCCGGCATCGTCGCGGCGTACCTGACCGGGCTGTGCCGTCTCGTCAATGGCCAACCCGAGTTCGGTGTGCTGCAGCGCGCCTATCTCCGCCCCGATGCACCCGCCGGCTCGTCTTCGACCGCGGCCGTTCTGCTCACGCTCGACCCGACGTCGCTCAAGGTGAAGGCGGTGGGCACATGACGGGCCCGGTTGTGTCGCGCGGCCGCTCCTTGAGGGACGTGCTGCCGGCGATCTACCTCGTTCGCGACGCGGATGTCGCCGGCGGCAACGGCGTGCTCTCCTCGCTGCTCGATCTGCTCGATACGGAGATCGGGGTGATCGAGGCCGAGCTCGCGCTGCGCTACGCGTCGTTGTTCATCGAAACGTGCAGTGACGACGACCTCGTGCACTTCCAGGAACTGCTCGGCGTGCGGCAGCTGCCCGGTAACCAGCACCCGCGAGCCCTCACCGGCAACGTCATCGCCTACCGCCGCGGCAAGGGCACCATCGCGACGCTGGAGCGCGCCGTCGCCGCGGCGAGTGGTTGGACGGCGCACGCCGTCGAGTACTTCCGACTGCTCGCCGCCACGCAGAACCTCAACCATCTCCGCCCGGGCGACGCGACAGTGCCGGTACGCGACCCCGCACCGCTGGCCTGGACGGGCACGCCGTTCGACCCGCTCGATCACCTCGTCGACGTGCGTTCGATCGCGACCGATCGCGGCCGCTACAACATCCCCAACGTCGGCGTCCATCTGTGGCGGCTCGGCCCCGTCACCACCGAGGCTGCCAGCGTTCCGGTCGCCGTCGACGAGACGCGCTACCGCTTCCACCCGCTCGGCATCGACACGCCGATCTACAGCGTCGGCGGGCTCATCGACGACATCGGTGTCGCACCGACCGGGCCTGCGGAACCGAAGGACGTGACCGCCCCGATCGGGTTGCTGCAGATGCGTCGCGACCTCGCGAGCTATTACGGCGAGGACGACAAGAGCAGCGTCTGCGTCTTCATCGACGACCAACCGGTGCCCATCGATGACGTGTCGGTCTGCGATCTCGGCGACTACGGCGGCGGCTGGCGTCACGTGCCGCCGGCGAAGTCCGTCGCCATCGACCCGACGCGCGGTCGATTCGCGTTCGCCGCCGCGCCCGACGGCACGGTGTCGGTGCGCTTCACCCGGGCACAGCCGATGGAGATCGGCGCGCGGCAATTGGCTCCACCCGATGAGAAGGACAACCCGCCGATCGTCGTGCCGCGCGACGCCGCCACGCTGCCGGCGGCGATCACGGCGCTGGCCGCCCGGCCCGCGAACGACGGCACCGTAAACGGCACCATCGAGCTGAGCGGCAGCGGCGTCTTCGCGCCCGGCGCGACGGTCACGATCCCCGACAACGCCGACGTGACGATCCGCGCGTCGAGCAAGAACTGGCCGCAGCTCGACGTCACTGCGACGCCCCTCGATTGCGGCGCAGGCTCGTCCGTCACGCTCATGGGTTTCCTGATCGTCGGTGACGCGCTGCGCGTCACGGGCACGCCCGCCGCGGTGACGATCGATTCGTGCACGCTCGTGCCCGGCCACACGCTGCAGCCGGACCTGACGCCGAACCTGCCCGACGCACCGTCGCTCATGCTCGACCTCGCCGCCGACGCCAGCACGGCCGTCACGCTTACCCGGTGCATCAGCGGGCCGATACAAATCGCGCAACCCGACGTCACGCTGACGCTGGCCGACACGATCGTGACGGGCGCGCGGAGCGGCGGCTCTGCACGTCAGGAGCCGGCGCTCGTCAGCGCATCGCTGGCGAGCTTCCCGGTCTGGCCTGCCGCAGTGTCGGGGCTGCGTCTGCAGGTCGGTATCGAAGCAGTGCTCGACCTGAACCTGCCGACGGCGCCCACCTCGCTCGACACCGCCGCCACCGCACTGCGCGATGCACTCGCCGCGACTACGGTCGACCCGCAGTCGGCACCGACGATCGACGTCACGACGATCACGGTCGACACGCACGACGACCGCCTCGTCATCGCGGTTCCCGGTATCGGCGAGGTCAGCGCGGCAGATGCATCGGACACCGACAACGCGGCGACCCTGCTCGGCCTCACGAGTGATTCCGGCGGACGCTCGGTGTGGAGCCTGCTCAGCGATGCCGTCGCCGATCCGCCCGACCTCGGTTCCACGTTCCCCGTCGACCTCACCGGTGAGGTCGGCGAGCCCACCGCGCCGCAGCCCTTCGACGCGCAACTCGCGAGCGCAGCGGCAACGGTCGCCGACGCGGCCGCCGCACTCGAGACGGCGCTGACGACGATCGGCGACGACGCGCCACTCGTCCTCGTCGCCGACGGCAGGCTCCGCGTGCTGCCCGGCCGCGCCGGCGAGGCGATCAGGTTCGCCGACGCCCCTGCTACCCGCGCACTCGGTCTGTACGCCGCGGCTCCGGTCGTGGCGGGTTCGGCCGACGGCATCCTGCCCACGTCCGCACTCACCGCCGACCACAGCACGCTGCTCGGCGCGGTACACGCGAGCACCGTCAACGTCTCCGACTCGATAGTGACCGGCGCGCTGCTGGCCGACCGTCGCCAGACCGGTTGCGTGCGCTACTCCTACCTCGGCCCGGGGTCGCTGACGCCGCGACAGTTCCGCTGCGTCAGCGCCGACGCAGGCGGCGCAATGCTGGAGTTCGTCAGCCTGCGGTACGGCAACGCCGGCTTCGCGCAGCAGACACCCGGATGCGCGAGTGAGATCGCCGAAGGCGCCGAGGACGGATCGGAGATGGGCGCCTTCTCCTCAGTGCACCAACCTCAGCGACTTGCCGCCGTGCGCTCGGTGCTCGCCGAGTTCGTCCGGCTGACCGCGATCAGCGGAATCGTCCTCGAGTCATGAACACCGTCAGCCCAAGGCCGGCGAACTAGGAGCGTCATGAAAGCCGATTTCTCACGCCTCCGCAAGCACGCCTATCTCGACGAATGGTTGCAGCAACAGGGGCGGGTCTGGCTCGACTCCGACTGGAACGAAGCCGCGCTCTCGCGCCGGCACCAACTCGAACTGCAGGTCGAGGACGTCGTCGGCGCGCACGGCAGACCCGAGCCGGGCACCGGATTCCTGATCAGCGCGATCACACCCCCACCGGCACCGAGCGACCCGAGCACGGCAGGCGACTTCGCCATCGGCGGTGGCGCCGGGCCGGCAGGCCACATCTACCTCGACGGAATCCTCGCCGCAAACCCGAGCGCCACCAGCTACTTCAGCCAGCCCGATTACCCGCACGCGCCGCCGCTCCCGTTGCCGTCGGTCGTCGAAACGGGCTGGCAGCTCGTCGGCGACGTCGGCACGGCGCGCGCCGGCCACGCGGCGGCCGCGCTACCGCCGACGCAGGGCGGCACGGGCCCGCAACCAGTCCTCGTCTGCGGCGGCTGGTCGAAAGGCGTGCCGACCAACTCGGCCGAGCGCTACGACCCCGGCGCGACGACGTGGTCGGCCACCGGAGCGATGAGCGTTGCCCGGCTCGGACATACGGCGACCACACTGGCCAACGGCAAGGTTCTCATCACCGGCGGTATGGGTGGTGCCGGCCTCACGCTCGGCTCGGCCGAGCTGTACGACTCCGCGTCCGGCGCGTTCACGTCGACCGGCTCCATGGCCACGCCGCGTGCTATGCACACGGCGACGTTGCTGCGCGACGGGCGCGTCCTCGTCTGCGGCGGGTTCGGCCAGCGCATCGGTTCGATCACCTCGTTCCCTTCGTCTGCCACGCTCGACGCCGTCATCCCCGATGCGGAGATCTACGACCCGGCGGCCGGTACATGGTCGTCGGCCGGAGCGATGAATCACGCGCGCGCGATGCAAACGGCCGTGCTCATTCCGGCCGGGGCTGCGCGTGCCGGTGCGCACGGTGACACCGTCCTCGTCGCCGGTGGGCACGGCTCGGGCACATCGCTGTCAGCGGCCGAGATCTTCGACCCGGCCAGCAAGACGTGGAAGCCGACGACGAGCATGCACGCGACCCGCGAGGCCGGCTGCGCGAGCGTGCTCGCCGACGGTCGCGTGCTCGTTGCCGGCGGCGCGTCGGCGGGTGCCATTCTCAGCTCCAGCGAGCTGTTCGATCCCGAGAGCGGCAACTGGGCATCAACCGCGCCGCTGCTGACCGCGCGCGCGAACCACATCTCGGTGCGGCTGAACGGCAACCGTGTGCTCGTCACCGGTGGCTACTCGGGTGGGCAGCCGCTGAACTCTGCCGAGCTCTACGACGCCGAGAACGATTCGTGGCAAGCGGCGCGGCCGATGAACGAGGCGCGCTCGGCGCACACCGCGACCGCTCTCGACGACGGCTCGATCCTCGTCGTCGCCGGCACGAGCGCACCCGGGCAACCTCCCGCGCTGCCTGGCGCAGGCAGCACGTCCGAGATCCCTTCGGCCGAGCTGTACCACCCGGCGGCGGCGAAGAGCGCGGTCGCGTACCTCGAGGTGTGGCGTCGGCTCATCACCTACCTGCAGGACGACAAGCGCGAGATCGCGCTCGGTGGGCCCGACACGACCGTGCGTTTGCGGACGGTCGCACAGCTCAAGGTCGTCGAGGTGGCCGGGGCAGACCTGCCCGACGCGTTGGACTGCACGCACGCCGCCGCATACCTGCCTGATGACGGCGCCGGCCTGCTGTCGACGTTCCTGTCCGACCCGTCGGTAGGCACCGCGGGGCCGTGCGACCTCTCCGACGACGGCACGTACGCCGGCGGCGAGAACCGCCTGTACCGCGTCGAGATCCACGACTCGGGCGAGATGCTGGGCGCGCAGGCGCCGGCCGACCTGCCGCTCACGGCTGACGCGGGTGCGGGTGCGAGGACGCTGCAGGTCGCTGCGCTCACCGCAGGGCAGATCACCGCGCTCGGCATCGGCAGGTGGGATCTCGTGTCGGGGTCGGGTTCGACCGCGTTCAGCGAGGCAGTCAGCATCACTGACGCCGAGGCGTCAGGAACCGTGCACCTCGCGAGCGGCCTGCGGCACGCCACGCACATCGCCTCCAGCGCGGCAACGCTGACGCGGCACCGCGACGGGCCGGTACTCACGGCCTCCGCCGACGCCGGATCGACCACCCTTCAGCTGAGTCCGGACGACGCCGCCCGCCTCGTGACGTCTGCCGTCGGCCCGTTGGCGCGCCCGACGTGGTTGATCCGTTCGGGCAGCACCATCGAGACGATCAGCATCGGCACCGTCGACGAGCTGACCGGTGGCGTCACGCTGGCCTCGGGGCTCGGCAGCGCCTACCCGGCCGGTGCCGAGCTCGTGCGGCGTGCCACGTACAAGTGGTCGGCCGACAACGCGTGCTGGGCCACCCAGGTCACGCAGGTCGTCTCGGCCGACACCGCCGCCGGCACGACCACGGTTCAGCTCGCGAGCATCGGCCCCGACACGGCGCATCGGCTGCGTGCCGGTGACGTCATCGAGTTGATCGGCGACGCCGCAGACCTGCGCACGGGATGCGGCTGGCTCGGCCACGTGACATCCGACCCCGACCCCGACGCGCTGACGGTCGTCGTCGACGTCGTCGATCCGACACTGCGGCCGGCGAACAACACCTCGCTCGTCGCCGATCACCTCCTGCTGCGCAAGTGGGACGGCACGGGCTTCGTGACACCCACGACGATCGACCTCGGCGCGGGCGTGCGAATCCAGTTCAGCGGATACGACTTCTGCGCGGCGTCGTATTGGTGGTTCACCACTCGCGAGCGGGACGCGTCGGTCGAACCGCTCTCCTCGGCTGCGCCCAACGGCATCGCGCGGCACCGCACGCCGCTTGCCGTCCTGCGCTGGCTGGGCGATGCCACGACCGGCGTGACGCTCGACCGCGTCACCGACTGCGTGCCGGTGTTCGACCCACTGACGCACCTGCAGGCCAAGCACGTGAGCTACGACGACAGCGAGACGCACCTCGGCGCCACCAACGTGCAGGACGCGATCGAAGCGCTCGCAGGTCACGCCTTCCCGAAGGTCGCGGCCGACGGCGTCAGCTGGCGCAACGACAGCGCGATCGCGGTCACCGATTTGAACGCCGGGCTCACCGTCTCGTTCACCGAGCCGATGGATGCGGCCACGTTGTGCACGCGCACCTTCGAGGTGTGGTTGCGGGTGCCTGACGCGACCGAGCCGCTGGTACACCTCGTTCAGCTACCCGGCACGATCACGCCGACAGCTGCCACTGGCGGCCTGGTCAAGGGTGCGGTTGCCGCGACCTACAAGCCCAGCCCGCCACTCGACCCGGCGCTGGTCGGGCAGTGGCGCAACCGGATCCGCGAGATCGACCAGACGCTCGACGTGCGCGCCGACATCGTCCTCAAGGGTGACAAGATCCTCGACCTCGGCGGCACACGCGCTCTCGACGGCAACGTCTTCGCGCGCACCGGTCAGGACGCGTACACAACGTTCATCGACCTTCGGCTGCCCTCGGGCGACGGCAAGGAAGGCGGTGACTTCGAGAGCTGGGTCTTCCTGTCGGCGCCGGCGGTTCCCGCGCAGGTATCGGGTATCGAGCCCGCTGCCGACTCGGTGCTCACGCAGCCACCTCAGGTGGTCCACGTGATGTTCAGCAAGGACGTGCAGCGCAGCACCATCACCTCGGCGTCGGTGACGATCACCGACCCGACGGGAACAGCTGTGGCCGGCACGCTCGATCCGTTCCCGTTCGACGCGAATGCCACGATCGTTTCCGGCATCACGTTCACGCCGACCTCGGCTCAGTCGCTGGCCACTCCCGGCCAGTACCAAGTGACGCTGCTCGGTACCGGAGCCCAGCCGATCATCGACACCGACGGGATGCCACTCGACGGCCTCGGCAACGGAACGGCAGGTGACTACACGGCGGGCTTCATCGTCCTCGCTCGCCAGCGCCGCGGCGCGAAGCAGGCGGCGCGCAAAGCGACACCGCAGTGACGGCACCCTGCCAGAGTTCATGGCCGCGCGTGAGCGGCCGGGCGCCCTTAATCGGTTGTGTCGACGCCGCCGGCGACCGTTACCTGCGGGCGTGCGTCGACGTGCTGCGACGCGCTCTCGGTGCCGACCTCGTCGGCGCCTACCTGTACTCGTCTGGTGTCGTGGGCGACTACATCCCAGGCCGCAGCGATCTCGACGTCGTCGCGGTCGTGCGCCGCCAGTTGCGCAGCGATCAGGGCATCGACATCGCGGAGCAGATCTGCGCCGTTGCGCCGCCGTTCCCGACGCGGGGGCTCGATCTCGAGGTCGTGACTCTTGACAGCGCGGCGACGCCCGCGGTCAGTCCACCCCTCGAACTGAAGGTGCTTACGTTCGTCGGAACGCCTGCGGCCGCAGAGGAGCACCCGGAGGGTGATCCGCGGCTCATCATGCACTTCGCGTGCTGCCGCGACCACGGCATGGCGATTACGGGACCGCCGGCGAGCGAGGTCTTCGCGCCGGTGTCGCGTGAGATGTACCTCGCTGCGCTCGGCCGCGAACTCGACGCGCACTGGATGCCCGCGCACTACCTCGTCCTCAACGCGTGCCGCGACTTGCGTTTCCTCGAGGAGTCCGTCATCTGTTCGAAGGTCGCGGGCGGCGAGTGGGCACTCTCGCGTGTCGATGATCCGTGGCTTATCGACGCGGCGCTCTGCTGGCAAATACGCGGCTTTGGTCCGGTGATGGATCCGGTGCAGGTCGAGGAGTTCTTGCAGGCGGTCGCTGCGCGGCTCGCGAATCACCGGGGGCGGCCGTCCTCCACGTTCAGGGACGCGGGGGCGCTGTGGTGGCGCGACGTCAGGACGACGACCGACGCCGTCGCGCTGCTGCGCCGCAGGCCCGAGATCCGCGCTCACGTCGAGGATCCGCTGGTCTCCTGCATCCACGTGTACGAAGGCGGCGCCGAGAGTACGGTGCGCGCGATCAACAGCTTCATCGAGCAGGACTACCCGCGCCGCGAGCTCGTCGTCGTCGCCCCGCCTGATGTCGCGCTCTCACTGCGGGCGCGTACCTCGCCTCACCCGCCGATCCGCTTCGTGACGCAGCCGGCCGGGCTCGAACGGGCGTCGGTGCGCGACCTCGGCTGCTCGCAGGCGGTCGGCGACCTGATCGCGTTGTGGGAGCCGGACGTGTGGTACGCCCCGTGGCGGCTGACCTACCAGGTGGCGGCGCTCCTGCAGAGCGGGCACACGGTGTCAGGCTGCACAGCGACGATCGTCTGGGATCCGGCTCTCGACGAGAGCTGGGCAGGTCGCGTCGACACCTCGACGTGGCGGCGCTTTCTCGTCGGCGCGACCGTCTGCGTGACGCGGCAGGACTGGGCGCAGTACTCCTTTGCGCAGCGGCGCGATCCCGATCACGATCACCCGACGCTCACCGAGCTGCCGTTCGGCATCGACGCGCCGTCCTCGGGATGCCACGTGCCGCGCGACGCGCACTTCGCGGTGCTCGTCAAACCGTGGTCGTTCAAACAGGGCTCACGGCAGGTGCGTTACCCGAGCGGCCTCGCTGCAGCCATCATCGGCGATGCCGCCGCTGCCTTCGGAACAGCGTCGGCGGCCTCGAGCGCGGTCGCACCGGCAGCGCCGTCGACGAAGGTGCAGCAGGCACCCTCCGTGCCACGCGTCTACGCACGACCGACCGCTCCGCTGGTGTCGTGCATCATGCCGACCTTCAATCGACGCCGGTTCATTCGGCAGGCGGTGCGCAACATCCGCCGTCAGGACTACCCCGCGGTCGAGCTCGTCGTTGTCGACGACGGCAGCGAGCCGATCGCCGACATGCTCACCGAGTTACCGCGCGCGAAGTACATCCATGTCGACCAGCGCGTAACGATCGGGCATAAGCGCAACGTCGCCTGCGAGGCCGCAGCCGGCGAGATCCTCATCCAGTGGGACGACGACGACTGGTACGCGCCGAACCGCATCTCCCGACAGGTCAGCGACATAGTCCTCGGCAACGCCGACGCGACCGGCATCGGCGTGAACCTGCTGCTCGACGTCCGCTGCCTGCAGATCTGGTCGACCCGGGAGCGTGAGGCGCTCGACCCGCACTTCGGGCCGATTGAGTCGCTGGCTGGCGGAACGATCGCCACGCGCAGGGACTTGTGGCGGCGCGTAGGCGGTTATCCCGACGCCTCGATCGGTGAGGACATCGGCTTCCTCCAACGCATCGCAGATGCCGGCGGTCGGGTGGTGGGCATCACCAACCTCGGCTCGTACGTGTACGTGCGCCACGGTTGTAACTCCTGGCGCTTCGACTTCGCACCCGAGGACGGCCCGCCGGGTTGGAACCGCAATCAACCTCCGGTCGGGATGGACGCCACGGACCTGCGCTTCTACGCCTCCCTGTCCAGGCCCGAGCGGGGAGGTGGCCGATGAATTGTGCCGTCAGGCGACAGCTCGTCGATGGCCGCGAAGCTCTTCAAAGCTATTGGGCGCGACCATGACGGGGTCGATCCAACATTCCAATTGAGTGAGCGCCTGTGCGAAATGGAGCTCGGCGCTCAAGAATGATTCGAGCCGACGGCAGACCTGGCTGGACTCGCGAAGTCCAGGTACCGCTCCAATGTTCACCGACTACAGCGTCACGTGGCCCTGACGGCAGCGATGCTGTCCAACGGGCACTGTTGCATTAAGCGATTCCAGCAGGGACGGGCAATGCAACCAGCGGTCGAAGCCTGCATCCAAGTCCCATCAAAACGCCACAAATTTGCCCGGCCTCGCCAGCTTGCATGGCCATCCATCCGGCCTCGATCCCTTAACGCAACAGTCCCGACACGAGGCCCGCCGCTGGGAATCCAAACGCCTACGGCTACGCCTGTTCGCCACCGCTGGGCGCCTCGCTGACCACGGCCGCACCCGACGGCTACACCTGTCGCCCATGCACCATGGGCCAACCTGCTCGCCAAAATGATCACAACCCGCAAGGCCTGCCCGCACCCGACTGACCACACCACCCACTGCCCCGACAAGCCCCCCACACCCGGCCCGTGGAACCGGCGAGACCCCAGCGACCTCGGGCAGACCGTCACACCCTCGATCCAACTCATCCACCACAAGCGGCGGCATCGCCGAAACGATCAAACCCGGCCGCTCCATGAAAGTTCTGGTTAACAACGGCGTAACGACCGAACGTGCATCGCAACGACACATACCCCGGCGTGCGGAAGTCCGGCGCCGTATCCCTGACGTCGGACATTCCAGCCGCCGTGAAGATACATCCCGGATTGTCGTCCGGGAAATCGCACGGCAATGGGTTGACGTCCGACACGGCCGGCGAAAGGATTACGTGGCCGACGACCGCGGCAATCGTTGCCGGCAGTTGAAATGCCGGCGCGTAGGGGGGAGTTCGCCATGGCGCAGAACCCGATGAAGACCCGTAAGGAATGGCAGGCGGAGAAGAAGAAGTACGGCATTCCTGACAACATCATCAAGTCGGGCAGTTTCGGTGAGAAGATGGAGAAACTTCAGAAGAAGTTCGCTAGCCTCGGCGTCGGAACTTTGACCCTCCAGAACGCGATGCCGATAGTCGCTTGCACTCGCGAGGCTGACCTGCTGCTCGACGAATGGTTGACGGCAGCACAAAAGCGGAAGGCGACGGACTTCACAAATCAGAAGGGAGCAATCGACCAGGTTGGAGATTACAAAAAGGCTGTGGCAATAGTCAGGTTCCTGGCTGAGGCGAAGGCCAACCCGATCGGGATGTCGAAGGCCAACTGGAAAAGCTTTGAAAACATGTGGAACGCCGCCAAACGAGATCCGACCAACGTCAACAAAATGCAAACTATGTATTCACAGGGCATCCGTAACGCCATCGGTCAGGGCTTTCACGACGCTTACAAGATGAAAGATCAATTGCACTTGCCGGCCAATGTGAAAACAAAGCTCGAGGAATACGAGCAGATCGCTGCGGAATGGAATCATTTGCAGGGTGGCGCCCAGATCCTCGGTACCGACGCGACGGTCCGGGTGAAGTTCTGGAAGGATATGACAAAAGCTGCGAACTTGGGGAAGCAGATCATCCAACTCAGCGGTTAGCCACTGCTTGCGCGTCGGGAGAATCCGCTGGAGCTCACCCACCCGATCGTGCGCAGCGCGGTCTACAGCAGGGCGCTGTTGCGTTGCCGCGGATCGAGGGCGCCGGAACGGCTTGTCGGCGGTTCGCTGTGGTCGTCACAGGCATAGAGCCAGCTCGGCGAACGCGACGCGGAGCCGGTCGTGTATCGGCACCTCGACAGTGATCGCGTAGTGCCCGCGGCGCAGGTTCCGTACGAACGCATGCCCCGCTGAGATGGTGCGCGCGGACGCGGTGCGTTTGAGTCCGCGCATGGGCCGCAGCCGGGCTTTGAGTCGCCCGTGATCGGACTCGATCATGTTGTTCGAATACTGCTCGGTGACATGGCGAGCTGCTGGTACGAGCTCCTCGAGCACCCGCGGGTAGACCGGCGCGTGGTCGGTGACGACCTCGGCCGGCAGCGGTCCGACCCGCAGCGCGCGGGCGAAGAACCGTCTTGCTGCGTCGGCGTCTCGGCGGGTCGAGACCAGCACGTCGATCACCTGGCCATGCTGATCGACCGCGCGGTAGAGGTAGGTCCACCTGCCTGCGACCTTGACGTAGGTCTCATCGACAAACCAGCGATCCCCGGCAGCCTGACGCGCCGGTCGCGCGGCGTCGATGAACTCCGCGGTGAACGTCTGCACCCATCGATAGATCGTGACGTGGTCGACTTCGACACTGCGTTCGGCCAGCAGCTCCTCCACATCGCGGTAGGACAGCCCGTAACGCAAATACCCGCGCACCGCCACCGCGATGACCTCTCGCGGAAACCGGTAGCCGGCCGGTGCGGACGAAGCGGCCGACCGCGTGGTGATCATCTGGAAAGTATCTCTGCTGCTGCCCCCGACCAACGCAACAGTCCCCTCGTGCCCAAGAATGGCGATGTCGTCGTCGTCGAGGGTGCGATCCAAAGCAGCGATGGCGGCGTCGAGGTGGGCTACTTCGTGGCTCCGAAGACGCGTTGTTGCGCGTTAAAGGTCCATGTCCACTTCCCCAGCCGTGTCCCGCACAGGG
>JBPYES010000144.1:0-12612 GCA_051984825.1 Jatrophihabitantaceae bacterium | reverse complement strand
CTAAAGCGCGCTATAACTGTGCTGAAAACTCGTGGGAGCGCCCACGAACAGCATCTCCAACAATTCCAAATCAGCCCGCAGGGCATATCACTCAGCGGACAATTCGAGGCGGACCAAAGCCTGTTGTAACGGCTCGTGAGACGAGGCAGGCACGCCCACCAGCGACGCATCACCGGCAACGCCTTCGGCATGACAGGTTACGGACAGCGCAGGCTGGGCAGACTCGCCCGCAGGGCACAAGCAGCGCCCGGGAGCCGCCCCGTGCCTAGGTCCTACAGGCTTAAAACCAGCCTGGAGGGCCGCTCGAACGCTCGGAAGTGCGGACTAGTTAGCCGCGGCTCCGGCGCGGGGCCCGGCCAGCGCATGTCGGCTCTGGCTGTTGCCCATCTGGTGGCGTAGCGTGACGTCGCGGTAGCAGAAGACGGAACTGGGGGTGGCTACCGCGCCCGGTCAGACGGCTCGCGCCGGACTACCCGGAAGATTTCCACTCGGCGCCGCGACAGGCTTGTCGCTCGGCGTATATACGAGGCTGCACCGCTCGGCCGGCACGGAGCAGATCGAGGCGTGGCTCAGCACCGCGGCCGCCGCAGTGCTCGTCGTCGGCGTCGGCCCGCTGGCATTTCGCTGCCGGTGGGCAACTCGGCTTAGGACCACGAGCCCTCGCGGGATTTTGCCCGGCGTCGCTGGATGCCCGTTCTCAATAGCTTCCACCCTTTGTGCACGGTTTTGACACTGAATAACTGTCTTCCTGGAGGGAGTCCGACATGAGGCTTCGACACCTACTCACCATCGGCGCCGGCGCGGCTGCGGTGCTGGCGCTCACAACGGCGGCGCTCGCGGCGCCCGACTCCGGCAGCGGCCGCCCCGCGCGGGACTCGCTGCGGGCACTGGCTGCCAAGGTCGGACTGCGCGTCGGCACCGCGGTGATCCCGTTCGACCTCGATCATGCCAACTACGCGCAGATCGCCGGCGATCAGTTCTCCACTGTCACCCCCGGCAATGAGATGAAGTGGCAGGTGGTCGAGCCGACGCAGGGCGTCTATAACTGGTCCGGCGGCGACCGCCTCGTGGCCTTCGCCGAGGCGCATCGGCAGCTCGTGCGCGGCCACACCCTCCTCTGGCACAACCAGCTGCCCACCTGGCTGACCACCGGCGTTGCGAACGGCACAATCAGCAACGCTGAACTGAGGGATCTGCTGCACAAGCACATCACCGATGAGGTCACCCACTTCAAGGGCGAGATCTGGCAGTGGGACGTCGCCAATGAGTTCTTCGCCAACTCATTTGACCGCCATCCACTCGCCGACGGCATCAACGGTGACGATTTCTGGGTCTCACACCTGGGCGAGGGCATCATTGCCGACGCGTTCCGCTGGGCGCACGCCGCAGACCCGCGGGCGCTGCTGTTCTACAACGACTTCAACATCGCCGGTGAAGACGGAACGAACGCCAAGAGCGATGCCGTCTACGCGTGGGTGAAGCAGCAACTCGCCGACGAGGTGCCGATCAATGGGATCGGCGACCAGGGGCACGTGGACACCCAGTTTGGCTTCCCAACGCAGCTCACCCAAGATCTGCAGCGGTACGCAAGCCTGAGGCTGAAGGTCGCGATCACCGAGGCCGACGTGCGGACATTCGTCGATAGCTCTACCACCCAGGTCCCGACTAACCACCTCGCGACGTTCGCCCAGCCGTACGAGTACTCCCAGATGCTGAAGGCCTGCCTCGCCGTTCGCCAGTGCATTTCCTTCACCGTATGGGGCTTCGGCGATGCCGACTCGTGGATTCCGGGGACCTTCAAAGGCGAGGGATACGCCGACATCTACGACGTCAACCTCAACCCCAAGCCCGCATACTTCGACCTGCGACAGGACCTGACGCTGGCCGCGTTCGGCGCGCCGCACCGGACCCGCTGAGCGCGGGGCGCATCACCGAGCGTTCGGCCCATCCACCTACAGAAACTCGGGGTAGCGTCGCAGCGGTCCAGAAGGAGAGGAAGGGAGACGGCAGGCCTTCGACCGAGGCGCGAGAGGATGGCAACGGCCCATGGTAGGCAGAAGATTCAGCAGGACCAGCAGCAACAGACCCGCAGCTGTACTGAGAACCAAGGCAACGCTGATCACCGCCGCATTACTGGCCAGTGGCTGCGCTGGGCTGGGCTTAACGGCCCCGTCGGCTTCCGCAGCTGCATCGGGTGGCGAGGGGCCGATCATTGATGTGAGCAGCGCCTGCGCCGGGCAAAACGCGGAGGTCGAGCAGGCGGTGGCACCGCCGCACTACGTCTACGAGACGTGGATCGGGTGCCATGGTGAAGGATTCGCCCGGTCGGTGGACGGCGGGGCCACTTTCTCTGCGCCGATCACCTTGCCTGACTCCAGCAGATCTGACGACCCGGCCATCAGCGTCGCGACGGACGGGACCGTCTACGTCTCCTACCTGCGGTACATCAACGGTCAAGGATTCCCGGTGGTGGCTACGTCGTTCGATCACGGAGCTACGTTCTCGCAGGCGGCATCGCTAACCCCGCCGGTGCAGGGTAACTGGGGTGACCGGGACTTCATTGCCGCCGGACGTGGCGGCACGGTCTATGTCACCTGGGACTACGGCCCGAGCGCGGCAGCCGTGCAGTTCGCGTGTGCGCCGAGCGGCAGTTGTGCCTACGGCGCTGTGGACGCCACCGCCGTGATCCAGAAGTCGACCGACCATGGCAAGACCTGGGGGCCAATCACACCGATGGAGCCGGGCTTCCCGGCCGGGGGCGGCTACGACGCATCCGTCGTCGTCCAGCCCAATGGCGTGATCGACGCGCTGATGATCAATCATCCCCTCGACCCCGGCACGTTCGTCGTGCATCCGGGCAACGAAGTGTTCACCCGATCCACCGACGGTGGCCAGACGTGGTCGCCCGGAGTCACCGTCGGCGGGAGCGTCGGCACCCTCTCCGACTTCGAGTGGTGGATCGACGGTGATCTGAGCACTGACCGGGCTGGCAACCTCTATGCCACCTGGGACACTCAATCCGATTCGGGCGACAGTGACATCGGCTGGATCTCCTATTCCACCGACGGCGGGTCGTCGTGGTCTGCTCCGGCGCGTGTCACGTCGGACCAGGACGGCACTATGCACAACGTGGAATCCGTCGGCGCGAATGCGGGTGTCGCTGATGTCGCCTGGCAGACCGATGCCTCCGGGGCGTACGCGACGTTCCTGCGGCCGTTCTCGATCAAGAGCGGGCTGGGGCCGGTCACGCAGGTTTCCAGCGACTCCGGTAATGACGCGATCTGGCCAGGGGATACCTTCGGCATCTCGTTGTTGAACCCCGGGAACGGGCCCGGGTCACGTGAGCATGTCGCCCTGAGCTGGGGGAGTGCCGTCGGTGGCAGCCGTGACTCGGAGATCTTCACTACGGTGGTGAACCAGTAACGCTCGAGCCCGTAGAAGCACGCCAGGGCCGTAGCGCTACCTGGACGGGGGCCGACAACACTCGGCCCCCGTCTGCATAGAGACCGCGGTCACCGCGGCGGCCGCCCCCAACCTGCTTCAGGTCTCTGCCGGCGGTCAAACGTAAGACTCTGGAGCATGCGGGGTTCGCCACGGCTCGTACACGACGGCGCGCCACAAGCCGCCGGACGGCGTCAATATCCGCTCCGCCGAGATCTCGAAAAAAGTGACGAAACCGCGCCCGCCCGCGAACGTCACTAGGCGCAACGGACCAAGGCTGGTTGCCGAAACCGCACTCGGTGTTCTGCGTCCGTCTTGGTTTGCGCGCTGTGCTTATTTCGCCTGCGCTAGCGCTGCCAGCAACGCGTCGATGTCGGTCTGGTCAGTGTGCAGGTGGGGTGAGATGCGTAGCGATCCACCCCGGATGGCGGCGAAGCAGTTCTTGTCGGCGAGCCTGGTCAGCACCGGAGTGCGGACCTCGGGGGGCAGTGCGATACCGAGCATGTGCGGCCCGCGTTCGTCGGTGGGCAGCGGGGTTAGGCCGAGATCGGCGGCTCCGACTGCGAGCTGACTCGTTACCTGTCTGAGCGCCCCGGCGATGTTGTCGACCTGCCACGTGGTTAGCTGCCGTAGCGCGGCGACCGCCATCGGCATCAGCTCAAAGTGGGTGCGTTGGCCGACGTCGAAGCGCCGGCTGCCCGGTTGGTACTCGTCGCGGTAGTCGACCAGCCGGGCGAAGTCTTGCGAGCCGGCACGCGAGATCCAGTTCTCTTCCAGTGGCTGCCCGCGCCGATACTCCTCGGCGACGTAGAGGTAGCCAAGGCCGAACGGGCCGAGCAGCCATTTGTAGCCCACCGTGATGACGAAGTCGGCCCGCAGCGCGCGTACATCTAGCGGCATCGCCCCGGCCGACTGGCTGGCATCGATGACCAGCCGTGCCCCCACCTCGTGCGCGCGAGCCGCGACCCGGTCGAGATCGACCAGCGCGCCATCGGTCCAGTGCACATTGGGCACGCTGACGATGCCGACCCGCTCGTCGAGCTGTTCCAGGATCGCGTCGGTCCAGGACCGGCCCGGATCCCTAGACACCGTAAGCAGCTGCGCGCCGGTGCGGCGCACAGCCCGGCGCCAGGTGTAGATCCCCGACGGATACTCCTCGGCCAGCACGAGCACCCTTTCGCCCGCGCGTAGCTCCAGGTTGTTGGCTGCCACCGCGAAGCCGTAGCTGGTTGCCGCTACCAGCGCCACACCGTCGCTATCCGCGCCGATCAGTTCGGCGAAAAGCGAGCGTGCCAGCTCGACGTGGGTGAACCAGTCCTCGGCGCCGATGCGCCACGGACGTGCTCGGGCGCGCAGTGCCGCCTCGCCCGCTCTCCTTACGGCGTGCAACTGCAGACTGAGGTTCGACATATTGAAGTACGCGACGTCACGCGGTACGTCGAAGGCGGCACGATTGGCACCCAGCCCAGCTGCGAACGGCAGAGCATCCTCGCTCACCGGAGGATCGTACGACCGCGCCCGTCCGCTCATCGGCTACTTGTTTCGTGACCCATGGCCGGTGCCTGACGAGGCTCGGTCTCGGCACCTGAAGGCCGAGCTGCGCCGACGCACCGGAGGGTCGCGCTGCGGAGCTCTGCACAATAAGCACCGACGACTGGGGCAACACTTTGGAGACGCTGCATGGCGCCGCGTGATGAGTTTTCGGGCCGCTCGCCGTCACACACACTATGAATTCCAATACTGACGACCTCCGATCGCTCGACGAGCAGGCCTTCGGCGCCCGCGTCGAGGCGCACCGCCGCGAATTACACGTCCACTGCTACCGCCTGCTCGGGTCGTTTGAGGATGCCGAGGACCTCGTGCAGGAGGCGTTCCTGCGCGCATGGCGCCGGCGCGATACGTACGAGGCCCGCGCGTCAGTTCGCGCGTGGCTATACCGGATCGCGACGAACGCCTGCCTCGACGCGCTAGACAAGCGCCCGCGGCGGCCGAGCGCGAGCGGTGAGGTCGCGTGGCTGCAGCCCTATCCCGACGAGCTTCTCGAGCAGCTGCCCGACCGGCGCGAGGGCCCGGAGGACGTGGTGCTCGCCAGGGAGACCGTCGAGCTGGCGTTCATCGTCGCGATCCAGCACCTCGCGCCACTGCCGCGGGCCGTGCTCGTGCTGCGCGACGTACTCGGCTGCTCGGCGAAGGAAACCGCGCGGCTGCTCGAGACGACAGTGGCGTCGGTCAACTCCGCGCTGCAGCGCGCGCGGGCTGGGTTGAAGGAGAGCCTGCCCGAGGACCGCGACGCGTGGCAGCACACCGCCGAGACGACCGCCGCCGAGCGGAAGCTGCTTGCCCGCTACGTCGAGTACAGCGAGCGCGTCGACGCCGAGGGTCTGGCCGCGCTCATGCACGACGACGTCCGCTTCTCGATGCCGCCGACGCCCGGCGTCTGGACCGGCCGAAGCACGGTCCTGCAGTGCTGGGTCGACGGCGGGTTCGGATCGGAAGCCTTCGGCAGCATGCGGTGCGTGATCACCCGTGCCAACGGTCAGCCCGCGGTCGCGGGCTACGTGCGCAAGCCGGGCGACGCCGCGTACGAGCCGCTGGCACTCGACGTCCTGCGGGTGCAGGACGGGGTCGTCACCGAGATCGTTACTTTCGGCCGCGAGGTGTTCGAACACTTCGACCTGCCGGCAACTCTCAGCGCAGCGGACGGTACGACATGAACGCCGGGCTGGATCGTATGTCCATAGGTCCTTGCCGATATGGATGCACTGGCTAGACCAGCGAGGCGAGCGTCTTGCTGAACTGCTCCATCGCAGCGCGGTGCAAGAAGAACGCATAGCTGACCCTGGCGACCCCGAGTTCGGCCAGCTCAGCAATGCCCAAGGCTCCGGGTCGCGGGATGGGCACCGCATTGACCGGACCCGGGGCTTCGGCGAGAAATGCGACCAGGGCCTCACGTTGCCACAAGGCAATCGGAAATACGCAGTCGGCCCCGGCCTCCACGTAGGCACGCGCCCGGTGCACCGCTTCGGCGACCAGTTCGGTCTGGGGTTGATCGGAACCGGACAGCACCCCAGGTAGAAAGACATCGATGCGCGCGTTGATCACCAGCGGGTAGTTCTGCTCGACGGCGGCCTGACGCACCGCACGGAGCCGGGCCGCGTTTTGAGCGGGATCGCGCTGTGAACGTGTGGCGTGATCGGTGTCCTCCAGGTTGCAGCCCGCCGCTCCCATCTCGATGAGTGCGGCGACGAGATCGGCAGCGGGCATGTCGTAGCCGGCTTCGGCATCGACGGTGACCGGCACGTCGACGCCGCGGCAGATTCGGGCGGCAGCGTCCAGCATTTCCCGCGGCGGGGCCTGCTCGTGGTCGTCGTATCCGAGCGCGGCGGCGACTCCGGCGCTGGTCGTGGCCACGACAGGGAACCCGGCAGCAACGACCGCTTTGGCGGTGGCGACATCCCACACGTTCGGCAACACCAGCGGGGAGCCGGGGCGCTGCAAAGACCGCAGCAGGTCGCATCGATCCATGTTCCGCTCCCTTTGCTGCCGCACGGACGTGAGCGCGGCGGCCTCGGTCGATGTCCGGGTGAACAGCCGGTTCGTACGTGCCGAGTGCGCCGACCCTGTATATCAGGGTCCTGTCATTGTGACAAGACCCTTATAAGATGACAGGGCCTTGCTACGATGTGCGACATGGCGATCCCGCTCATCGGGGAGAGTTACCGCGGCGTCGAGGGCCACATCGGCTACCTGCTGCACCAGACCTGGGGCACGCTGCGCGGCGCGATGCACGCGATCCTGCGTCCGCTCGGCCTCACCGCGGTCCAGTACGGCGTGCTGAGCGTGCTGGCCCGCGAACCGGGCTGCTCGGGTGCCGACCTCGCACGAGCCATCAACACCACCCCGCAGGCGACGAACGGCGTCCTGGCCACCCTCGAGCGCGAGCAGCTCATCGAACGCCATCCGCACCCGACACACGGGCGCATCCTGCGCATCACCCTCACCAGCGAGGGTCAACGGCGCCTCGACGCAGCCAACCCCGCCGTTCGAGCACTCGAAGCCGAGATCGAGCGTGCCTTCACCCCCGACGAAATCGCCACCGTCAAGAGGTGGCTGGTCGAATCCGCAGCACGGCTGGAGACCATCGGCCGTACCGGCAGCGTGCCCAAACCACCGAGCCGACGCCCCCGGGCCAAGCAGGCTCCCCGCCTAACCCAATAGCCGGCCTCTTTCGAGATCGCCGGCAACCTGATCGTCATGTGGCTGTGGCGTGGTTGGTGTAGGTGAGCCAGTCGAGGACCAGTCGCGGGGTTGCGGTAAGCGCGAGCTTGGCCAGTGGGAATGCGGCGAGGAGGTCGTTGCGGTCGCGGGCTTGGGTGATGGCGTTGTCGAACGGGTCGGCGGTCGCTGCGCGTAAGGTGCCGTCGGCGTGAACGAACTGTCCCTATAGCGCGAGGAAGGTCAGCTCGTCCTCGATCGAAACAGGCTGGGCGCTGGCCAGCATTTCCGGCGGAAATAGCGATCGATACGCGGGCAGGTGATACAGCCACGAGCCACACCGCAGCTGGTTCGCGGCCGGCCAGCCCGTGCAGGAGAAGCATCCGACCCCGGCGACCGGCACCGCCGGGCCGGCCCAAGCTGGGACGCCGTGACGCCTCGAGGTCCGTCAAAGGGTGGAGGCTGTTGTTCATCCGCGGGACGGATGTGGCGGTGTTGGCTGCTGCCTAGCCTTGTTGCTGTGATCGAGGCCGTGGGGTTGACGAAGCGCTATGGCGCGAAGGTAGCGGTGGATGGGCTGTCGTTCGTGGTGCAGCCGGGGGTGGTGACTGGTTTCCTCGGCCCGAACGGTTCCGGCAAGTCCACGACGATGCGTCTGCTGTTGGGGCTGGATCGGCCGAGTGCGGGGACTGCGAGCATTAACGGTCGACGGTACGAGCAGTTGAAGGCGCCGTTGTGCGAGGTCGGGGCGCTGCTCGAGGCGCGGGCGATCCACACAGGCCGCTCGGCCCGCAACCACCTGCTCGCGTTGGCTGCAACGCATGGCATCGGCCGGCAGCGGGTCGACGAGCTGTTGGACATGGTCGGCCTGACACGGGTGGCTGATAAGCGCGTGGGAGGTTTCTCTCTTGGCATGGGGCAGCGGCTGGGTATCGCCTCGGCGTTGCTGGGTGATCCGCACACGCTGATCTTGGACGAGCCGGTGAACGGCCTTGATCCCGAAGGGATCCTCTGGATCCGAACGCTGCTGCGGTCGCTTGCTGCCGAGGGTCGAACGGTCTTCGTTTCCTCACACCTGATGAGCGAGATGTCTCAGACCGCGACGCATCTCATCGTTATCGGCCAGGGCCGGTTGATCGCAGATGCGAGTGTCGCGGAATTTACCGCCGCAGCCGGACGGTCAGTGGTGCGGGTGCGATCCGATGAGGCGCCGCGGTTGCGTGATCTGCTGGCTGCTGAGGATGTAAGTGTCACGAGCACCGAGCGTGATCTGCTGACGGTGACCGGGTTGTCCAGTGGAGAGATCGGCAAGGTCGCGGCAGAGGCGCAGATCGCGTTGATCGAGTTGACGCCGCAACAGGCTTCCCTTGAGGAGGCTTTCATGGAGCTGACCCGCGATGCCGTCGAGTTCGGCACGCCGATGGACGAGGTGACGGTGTGACGGCGATTGGGATGGAGACCAGCGGGCATCTCGGGGTTACGCAACCCCGCGCCATGGTCTCGGAGTGGATCAAGTTCCGGTCGTTGCGTTCCACCTGGTGGAGCATCGGAATTGCGCTGCTGATCTCGGTCGGCCTCGGCATCCTGTTCTGCGCCCTGCGTGGCAACGACATTGCGCACCACGGCGACTTCGAGCGTGATCCGACCGCGCTGAGCCTGCGCGGGTTCTACCTGGCGCAGCTCGCGGCCGGGGTGCTCGGGGTGCTGTTCATCACAGGCGAGTACAGCACCGGCATGATCCGCGCGACGCTGTCGGCCGTGCCTCGCCGGGTGCCGGTCTGGGTGGCAAAGATCGTGATCTTCGCTGTGGTGATCTTCGGGATCACGCTGGTGGCTGCTTTCGTCGCGTTCCTGGGCGGCCAAGCGGTGCTCAGCAGCTACCACGCGTCCGTCAACTTCATACCGGGGCCGAACGGCGAAATCGCCCTCACGCCGGGTCTGGGTGGCGGGACGCTGCATAGCCTCGGCGTCTCGATCAGCCATGCCGGCGCGGTCCGGGCGATCTTCGGCGCCGCGATGTACATGGTGGGCGTCGGACTGCTCGGGCTGGGGTGCGGGTTCATCATCCGCAACACCGGCGGTGCGATTGCGGCGCTGTTCGGGCTGCTGCTGGTGCTGCCGCTGCTTGCGCAGGCGCTGCCGAGTTCGCTGCAGCAGCACGTGACCAAGTTCCTGCCGCTGCTGGCCGGCACCGCGATCATGAACACCACGGGTGGCACGGACCAACTGACCCCGTGGACAGGTTTTGGCGTGTTTGCGCTCTACGTGGCGGCGGCGCTGGGCATCGGGCTGTACGTGCTGCGACGTCGCGATGCGTGACCGGTAGGCGCGACACTGGGTACATGTCGTGGGTGCGCCGGTCTCGTGAGCCCCGCAGCCGGCGCCATGGTGGAACTGACCGGCATGCTGAGCAAGATCGTGAGCGGCTCACCCAGCTCGCAGTCTCCGCGGAGCGCAACCGTATCGCCCGCGAGATGCATGACATTGTGGCGCACAACCTCTCGGTGATGATTGCCCTCACCGACGGCGCCGCGCTGACCGTCGAACGTGACCCGACTCGTGCCCGAGAGGCGATAAACCAGGCAGCCGCCACCGGGCGGGCGGCCCTCGCTGAGATGCGCAACACCTTCGCGCTACTGCGGTCCGGGCCGGACGACGACAGCGATCCGACGCTGCACCCGGAGCCCAACCTGGCAGACCTGGAGGCACTGCTGGAGACCGCCCGGAGCACCGGTCTCCAGGTCGCTTATCAGACCAGCGGCTCCACCGAGGGGCTCTCCACGGGTCTCCAGCTGGCGGTATACCGGTTAGTTCAAGAAGGCATCACCAACACCCTCAAACACGCGCCGCGAGCCACCCGGCTGCACGTTTCTATCCGCCGCGGTCAGGAGGATCTCCGCGTGGTCGTCGACGACGACGGCGGTACCTCGTTCCCAGCCATGGCGTTGGGACACGGACTGATCGGGATGCGGGAACGTGTCACGCTACATAACGGCCGGCTTTTCGCGGGCCCGACCAGCAACGGCTGGCGGGTCAGCGCCTGGCTCCCACTCCACGAACAACCAACCAGGACGGTCCGCACATGAAAATCCGGGTCGTCCTGGCCGACGACGAGCAGTTGCTACGCGTCGGCTTCCGCATGATCCTCGACGCCCACGAGGGCTTCGACGTCGTGGCCGAAGCCTCGGACGGCCGCGAAGCCATCACAGCCGCCGCCGCACACCGTCCTGACGTGGTCGTCATGGACGTTCGCATGCCCGAACTGGACGGCATCGCCGCCACCGAGGCCATCGCCCGGGACTATCCCGAGGTCCGCGTCCTGATCCTGACCACCTTCGACCTGGACGAGTACGCCTTCGCTGGGCTACGCGCCGGCGCCAGCGGCTTCCTGCTCAAGAACGCACCTCCCGACGAGCTGGTCGCCGCGATCCGCACCGTGGCCGCCGGCAACGCCGTCGTCGCGCCGCGAGTAACCCGTCGCCTTCTCGACACTTTCGCCCAGCGCCTACCCACCGCCACGCAGGCCTCACGCCACAAACAGCTAGCGCAACTCACCGGTCGTGAACGCGACGTGCTCCAAGCCCTCGCCCTCGGCCAGAGCAACCACGAAATCGCCGACTCGCTTGTGCTTTCCGAAGCAACCGTGAAGAGCCACATCAGCCGGATCCTTACCAAGCTCGATCTACGCGACCGTGTCCAAGCAGTGATCTTCGCCTACGAAACCAAACTGGTAGAACCGACCTGACCGCCCTTCGTACAACGATCAATAAATCCCGGCCTTCCCCCGCGTCTGATGTGACAGACTCACGGTCGACCGAGCGAGCTGGAAGGAGGTGCGACGTTCCGTGTCGATGACCGTTTCCGCGCCTCCTGGAGTTTGCTGACCTGAGGGCAGCTGCCGGGTGGCGCCACCTGTGAGAGGTGGCCTCATGGCCGTAGACAAGGAAATCCAGCTCGACCGACTCGCTCGTTCGTTCGCCGCGGTCGGCGACCTGATCGATGCGATCCAGCCGGGCCAGTGGTCGGCGCCGACTCCGTGCTTGGACTGGACCGTGCACCGGCTCGTCGAGCATCTGGTCGGCAAGAATCTGGTGTTCGCCGCGGTGCTGGCTGAGCAACCGCTGCCGCAGCGGGGTGACGGGATGCCGAGCGCCCAGCTCGCCTCCGCCTACCGGGAATCGGCTGCCGTGTTGCTCGAGGCGTTTGGGCAACCAGGCGTTCTCGATCGCTCGTACCAGGGCCCGCTCGGTGCCGCCACCGGCGCGGAGCGGCTGCAGATCCGCATGTACGACCTGCTGGCACACGGCTGGGACCTCGCCCAGGCTCTCGGACGATCGGCGGATCTGCCGGAGGATGCCGTTGAGGAATCGCTCGCCTTCGCCCGTGCGGATGGGCGAGCAGTACGTCCTGGCGGCGGCTGTTTCGGCCCGGCCCGGCACGTCGCCGACGCCGCGCCGGCGATCGTCAGGTTGGTCGCGTTCCTCGGCCGCGAGGTGCCGGCAGCCTGAGCGCTTCGGGTGGGCCGGCAACGGCCCGCGCCGGACGGTGGCAGTCCTGCGACCAGTTGACGCTCGGCGAGGGAGCGGGGGCTTTCGGTCCGAACTAGTGGACGGACGGCACCGGGTCTCGAGCATCGACGCCGTTCCTCTGCCCGTCGACGGATCGCGGCCCATCGAGGTGGGCGCGATCTGCGCGCAACAGTTGTCCGTTGTGGCGTCGCGGGTGTGAGGAAGCCTCAGGCGCTGCGTGATAGCGGACAGTGCAGGATCCAGATACGGACCGAACCTGAGCTGCCGCGTCAGAGACAAGCAGTTGCTCCAGGACGGCGATAGGTCCACCGCCGGCCGCCGCGAGGAACGCGAGAAGAAAGCGCTTGTGCGCCATAACGCTGACCGGCCGACGTCGTTCGGAGGTCAATCCCTGTCTGGCCCGGCGCACGAGTTGCCGGCAATTCGC
>JBPYES010000143.1:0-3658 GCA_051984825.1 Jatrophihabitantaceae bacterium | reverse complement strand
GGCGATTCCGTCACTTCCTGGACAGCATGGCACGGCGACACGGCGCCTGCCGTCGTGGCGGGCGTCACGGGACCGCGCCGGCTGCCGGTCCCGCGGCGCGCGCTGGCCGAAGGTTGGCGCTACGGCGCGGGACCGGCGCCGCGTGGCGCCGACGTCCTGCACGCGCCGACGCTGCTGGTGCCACCGCACAGGCGGTACCCGCTGGTCGTCACGATCCACGACGCGGTGCCGTGGACGCATCCGGAGACGCTGACGCCGCGCGGAGTTCGCTGGCACCGTGCGATGGCCGAGCGCGCGGCCCGCACTGCTGGGGCGATCGGCGTACCGACCCAGGCGGTCGCCGATGATCTTGCCGAGGTGTTGCCCGCAATGCGCGGCGTCCCGGTGCACGTGCTCGGCGCCGGCGTGGCGAGGGCCGTGCTGCGCGAGCCGGACCCGGACTATGCCGAGAGTGTCACCGCTGCGCTGACTCTGCCCGATCGGTTCGTGTTGTCGCTCGCAACCCTGGAGCCACGCAAGGGCCTGGACGTCCTCATCGACGGCCTGGCGACGATCGGTGCCGCGGCGCCGACGCTGCTCGTCGTCGGGCAGGCCGGTTGGGGCGGTGTGGACCCGGCGGCCTCGGCCAGCCGCGCGGGTTTGCCGCCCGGGCGGCTGCGGGTGCTGGGCCGGCTCGGCGATCCGGAGCTAGCCGTGGTGCTCCGGCGGGCCACGATGCTCGTCGCGCCGAGCCGGGCGGAGGGATTCGGGCTGCCGGTCGCCGAGGCCATGGCCGTCGGCACGCCGGTCGTGTGCTCGGACGTACCCGCCCTGGTCGAGGTCGCGGGGGGCGCCGCGGCCGTGGTGCCCCGTGGCGACGCCGGCGCGCTGGCCGCAGCGATCGCCAAGCTGCTCGACGACTCAGCTGAGCGTGACCGCATGGCCGTCGCCGGCCGCGCCCGCGCGGCTGTGTTCGACTGGGATCGGGTGGCCGAGCGGGCCTGGGCGTTGTACCGCAGCCTGTAATGCACGTCAGCACTCAGCATGGATCCGCGTTCGGCGGGCTGCACTCGGGTATGTATGGAGGCGTGCTGTGCGCCGTGCTCGGCCGTACGGGGCTTATCGGCGCTGCCGCCGGCCCCCGCGGCACCACGCGCCGTTCGTGCCGCGCTGAGCCGGTCGCGACGTTCCGCGCTGTACTCTTTCTCGTCCGCCGATTTGGGAGCTGCCTTGGTCCGTGTGCTGATCGATGCGACGGCCGTCCCCGCTGATCGACGCGGTGTCGGCAGGTACGTCGACAACCTGATTCCCGCGCTGGTGCGGGCGGGTGTCGGAGTGCGCGTCGCGTGTCAGCCGCACGACGCGGCGCACTACGGGCGGCTCAGCTCCGCCGAGCCGGTCGCGATCGCGCAGGCGGCCGGCCCGCGGCCGGCGCGGCTGGCCTGGGAACAGCTCGGTTTCCCCTCGGTGCTGCGGCGAGTCGCACCGGACGTGCTGCACAGCCCGCACTACACGCATCCGCTGCTCAGCCGGGTTCCGCTCGTCGTCACGCTGCACGATGCGACGTTCTTCACAGACCCGAGCGTGCACACGCGCGCGAAGGGCCCGTTCTTCCGCGCCGCTACCCGGCTGGCCCTGCGACGGGCGGCGTGCTGCGTGGTGCCGTCGCAGGCCACGGCCGACGAACTCGTCCGCGTGGCCGGCGCGGACCCGGCGCGCCTTGCCGTGGCGTACCTGGGCGTCGACACCGCCGTGTTCGCGCCGCCCTCAGCCGCCGCGATCGCCGCGGTGCGCTCCCGGTTGGGACTGCGCGCCGAGCGGCCGTACGTGGCATTTCTCGGGACGCTGGAACCGCGCAAGAACGTCCCGGCGCTGGTCCGCGGCTGGGCGGAAGCGTCGCGGAACCGTCCCGACGCGCCCGTCCTCGTGCTGGCCGGCGGCGCCGGGTGGGATACCGGGCTGGATGCCGCACTTGCCGAGTTGCCGGGCGAGTTGACCGTGCTGCGTCCCGGTTATCTCCCGGTCGACGAGCTTGCGGGGCTCCTCGGCGGCGCCGAGGTGGTCGCATACCCCAGCTTGGGCGAGGGCTTTGGCCTCCCGGTGCTGGAGGCGATGGCGTGTGGCACGGCGGTGCTCACCACACGGCGGCTCGCCCTGCCCGAAGTGGGAGGCGACGCCGTCGCCTACAGCGAACCGGACGCAGCGTCGATCGCCACGGTGCTTGGCGAGCTACTCGACGACGCCGATCGTCGTAAGACGCTTGCCGCGGCTGCCGTCGAGCGCGCCGCCGGCTTCACCTGGGATGCTTGCGCCGCGGCGCACATCGCCGCGTACGAGAAAGCAGCCAGTCGATGATCACTGTCGTCACCGTGACGTATTCGCCCGGTGAGGCGCTCACCACGTTTCTGGACTCCCTGGAGCGGGCTACCACGTCGCAACTCGAAGTGGTGCTCGCCGACAACGGCTCGGACGACGGTTCCGTCGAGATCGCGGCGAAGCGCCCGGGCGTGCGGATCGTGCCGACCGGCGGCAACGTCGGCTACGGGCGAGCCGTGAATGTCGGCGTCGGTGCGTCGACAGGCGAATTGGTGGTGGTCGCCAATCCCGATGTGATCTGGGAGGCCGGCTCGCTCGACGCACTCGTAGCCGCGGCGCAACGCTGGCCGGGCGCCGGCACGCTCGGCCCCATGATCAAGACGCCGGACGGAGCCGTCTACCCGTCGGCGCGGGCCCTGCCGTCGCTCGGCCGCGGCATCGGCCACGCGCTGTGCGGCTGGTGGTGGCCCGCCAACCCGTGGACAGCCTCATATCGCCGCGAGCGTGGTGAGATCGCGGAGGGGCCGACCGACTGGCTGTCGGGTTCGTGCATGCTGGTGCGCCGCGCGGCGTTCGACGCCGTCGCCGGCTTCGATCCCGCGTACTTCATGTACTTCGAGGACGTCGATCTCGGCGAGCGTCTCGGCAAGGCCGGCTGGCAGAACGTGTACGTGCCTTCAGCAGTGGTCGTCCATACCGGCGGGCATGCGACGTCCCGGGATCCGGAGCGGATGGCCATCGAGCATCACCACAGCGCCTGGATCTACATCGCCAACCGCTACCGGGGTCGCCGCTGGGCACCCGTGCGATGGCTGCTGCGGGCCGGGCTCACGGCACGCGCCCTCTTGGCGAAGCGCGTGCGCAGCGTCGCCGAAGGCGCCGCTCCGCAGCGCCACACCTAGGCGTACGGACGACTCGCCAGCTCGTCACGCAACGACGTCAGCCAGCGGGCGAAGCCCTCATTCGCGAAGTACGCAGTCCAATGGTCGCGCTGGTCGTCGGCGCAGTCGAACGTCGCCCACCACTCGACGAAGGCCCGACCGCCGTCAACCACCGGCGTCACGCGCAGCGTGCCTTGATAGTCGCGGACCGGATATGGACTCGGCTCACAGATCGCGTAGGCGTACGACCGGTCGAGGTCCGAATGCGCGAGCAGCCTCTGGCGCATGGGCCGGCTACCCGTGCCGATCCGGCGTACCCCACCTACTGCGTCACCTTGTGCGCCGTCCTCCATATGTGCCTCGTAGTCGGCGCCGGCCCACCCGTAATCGTCGAACGCGCGGATGTGGGCCCAGACCTGATCGGCGGGTACGTCGAGCACCGTGCTGTAGTAGGACTTGGCCATATCTCGATGCTGCCGAGC
>JBPYES010000142.1:0-2151 GCA_051984825.1 Jatrophihabitantaceae bacterium | reverse complement strand
CCAAGACAGGCACCTTGGCGGCGCCAGTACCGGAGTTCGGCACATTGCGGATGAGGGTCACTTCCACGTTGCCGTCAGCATTGGTTTGGCTCCCGGTGAACGGCGCTGTGGTCGAGAAACTGGTACGAAGCGGCCCCGCGTCGACCGTCAGCGCCTTGTTCGGGTTCGGGTCGCCAGCTGCCTTGAGCACCGTGATCAGCACATCGATGGAGCGGTTGACGCCGCCTCCAGCGACTGCCGTCTCTTTAACCGCGCCCTGTGAGAAGACGATCTGCGGCCCGACGGACACTTGGCTGGGAATCGGGAATTTGCCGGTCTGGCGCGGGGCGAGGATGGCGTCGATGCGGACCTCTCCCGCCGACCAGCTCGACTCTTGCTGGTGCGTCTGCTGGAAAGTCTGGGTGTTGTCGTAGTCGTAGTCGTACCCAAGCCCGAGAAAGCCCCAGAACAGCCCGACGCCTCCGACCCCACCGCCTTGTTGCTCGGCGTTGAACGTCAAGCCGTCGGTCTCCGAGAACGCACCTACTGACAGGTCCATCGATATCACGACACGTTTCCACTCGTGGATCGTCGGGGTGAAGAAATTCAGGACCGACAGATCCGCGCTGACGAGTTGTGTCTGGGACGGGTCCGGCTCACCGTCGTCATTCAGGTGCTGGATGACGTCGGTGACGACAGTGATCTTGGTGTCTGCGAGATCCGTTACGGTATCGATGACACCCTGGTCCAGCGCCGTTTGCGAGTCGGCGACGCCTTGCCCGACCGAGCCGAGGACCTGCCCGAACGTCGGGGCGACGGCGGCGAGTTGCCCGCTGACATCAGCTGGTGTCAACGCCGCCGGCCCGAGCCCAGCCGGCAGGCCGGCCGCGAGCGGCGCTGCGGCCACCGGAGCAGCGTGCGTGGACGCGGGAACGACGCCGGTCGCTGCGGTCGAGGGTGGGTTTACGGAAACCGTCGTTGTGACCGCAGGCGCCGGATCTCTTGTCTGGGTGTGCGCCGCCGCTCGTGCCCTGGGCGGGGCCTTGCGCGGTGTTCGTCTGCTATCAGCCATGAGCTGCCTCCTCCTGAGGTGGACTACAAGATCGCGCCTCCGCGGGCGACCAAGCTGAAACGGTTGTGTGCCGGACGGGACGTTGGCGTCGGGTTCCCGGCTGCCCGGCACGAGCACACGGGCGCCGCCGCCGTCGCCTACCCGGGTCGCGTGCTTAGGCACTCGTACAGGCCGACATTGGCCCACACGATCAATATCGCGTTTGTCATCGCCCCCCAGGGAATGCTCATGTATTCCCCAGCGATTGCACAGATGATGGCATGGCCCACGGTTCAGCGGAACGCTTTATGCCCCAAGGTGCAGGCACGCTGCCCCGCCGGTAGCACTACGCCGATAGGGCACTCGTTGACTGCATTTCCGCGCCACTCGACAGTCCCTGATCGATCGCCAGAGTGCGGCCCTAGACGGCACCGCAGGTGCCCCGGGAGAGGCACCTGCGGTGTGTCGCGCTTGATGTGCAGCTATCGGTTGTCACCGTCTTGCGGGATTGATGCGTCGACGGCGGGGTTGACGCGGTTGATCGTTCCGCTGAGGACCCATGCGCGTTGGCTGGGGGCGAAACGGGGCGAGAGCATGCCGTCGTTGATCTCGCGGCTGACGGCTATGCGGTTGTACGCGGTGGCCGGCAGGAAGAGGCGGTCGTTGGACTGGCCGCCGTCTGAGGTGCCTTCGAGATCGGCCTCGACGGCGCTGACGACACCGTCGTGGTTGCTGTCAACGCGGGCAACCTCGGCGGCGTAGGCGTCGAAGATCCGCTGCGTGAGGCTGTGCACGTGTGGTTCGAATGACGCCGGGCGGACGTAGACGTCGAGCAGGACCTCGTTCGCCAATCCGCTGGGCAGGAAGCGCAGCCGAGTTTCCTTATGGTCGTCGTTGTTCACCATGCCACGGTCCGGGTCGGACGGGTCGGTGTTGAGCAGCCGGTCGGGGTCCCGCGGGATGTTCGGGTTGTCACCCTCGGACTGGGGGCTGTTGCTAATACCAGACGGCCCGGATCCGGGAATGAGCGATGACTGGGCGCCGATCTGGCCGCGTTCGAACGTGCCCGGAATCCCGCCGGTGAACGGCAGTTCGTAGGTGGGCGGGGTCCAGTTGGTGTA
>JBPYES010000141.1:0-3650 GCA_051984825.1 Jatrophihabitantaceae bacterium | reverse complement strand
GTGATGTCGGCACCCGGGGAACCGGGACCGTTGTCCGGGTAGGCGCGGTTCGGCGCCGTCGGCGTGGCGTTGATGAACGTGAACCACGGGCCGACACCGCCGCCGGTGACGTTGTTCCAGAAGAACTCGGTGCCCAGGTGGCGGGCCGGGTAGTCGATCCCGAGCGAGTCCATGTTGGCGAACAGCGTGTACTGACCCTGCGGGCCGGCCGGGATCAGGTTGTTCGCGTAGTACTCCGAGCCCTCGCGGCTGAACAGCCCGTCGGCGGTCTTGCCACGCGACGCGTCGAGCAGCGTCAGCTTCAGCGTCCGCTTCGGGTACGTGTTGTTCGCGGCGTACCAGCGCAGCAGCGCCTGGTACTCGCCGATGGTGACGGCCACGCCGGACAGCCCGTCGTAGGCGCCCTCGTTACCGAGGTTGCTGTCGGTGATGTGCCGGCGGGCGGCGCCGAATCCGGTGGTGCCGCTGGTCGTTCCGGAGTCGATCAGGCCGACGATGTCGGTCGGCACCGGCGTCTCGTCCGGGTGCGCTGCGAGCATCACCCGCTGGCCGGCGCAGGTCGCGCCCGGGATGGTGACCTCGGCGTCGTCGGAGTCGAAGCGGTAACCGCCGCTGCGGCGGAAGTAGTGGTCGGTCACGGTCGCGAAGGCAGCGAGATCACCGTTCACCTGTTGGTCGGTCAGCATCGACTTCCAGTGCGCGACCAGCTCCTGCCATCCGTTGACGGTCGGCGGGAGGTTGAACGGATCCGCGGGATTGCGCGGGTCACCGTCCGCTCCTGAGATGCGGTAGCTGTACCCCTTCGACATGTCGTACAGCTGGGCGTACAGGAAGTCGGGGTCGATGACAGGCGCGGCCTGCCGGGTGGCCGCCTGGGCCACGGGCGTCCCGGTGCCGCTCGCGGTGATCGCCACCGGCACTGCGGCAGCGACGGTGCAGGCGAGCACCACCGGCCAGCGTCTGAGCAGGGGCTTCATGGGCAAGAAACCTCCTTCGCGGGGAAGGACGGGCCGATGGGTGTAGCAGGACTCTGAGGTAGCTCCCAGCTCAAAACACAGCCCACCGTGCTACACCCTTCGTCAGGGCACCGTCCGGGCCGAGCCGCACTCCGCGCGCTCGGCAATGCTGCGACATGGGTCACACGCCGCCAACATGTCGTAATGCCCTTACCCGGAGCGTGTCAACGAGGTCAAATCGCCCCGATCCGCGCGCATATCCGCTTGAGCGAAGTCACGCTCTGTGGCCGTTGCCCAGCTCAGCGCGAGGGTGCGGTGCGGTCATGACGGCCCGCTGCAGCAGCACATAGAACAGCAACCCGCGTGCCGTGGAGCCCCGGCGATCGAACCGGAACGCGAACTCGTCGAGGTAGTACGGCAGGTGCTGCCGACTGACATGCTGGCCCAACGTGCCCGCCAGCCAGCGCTTCAGATCGGATGCGACGAACTGCACGCCCGGCGCCGGGGACCGTTCCGTCAGGTACCCGACACAGGCGAGTCGCTTCGCGTCGGCGGCGCTCCGGATCGTCGAGCCGCGCGCGATGGTCTCCCGCGCGAACGCGATCGGATCGCGGCCGTCGTCGGCCATGCCGAAACGCACCCGGCCGAGCCGCTGCCGATTCACCCGCTCGACCGCGACGAGCACCGGAGTGCGTCCGCCACTGTCGACGAGCGTCTCGGCCAGCTCGACCGTGCCGGCCAGCAGATCGTGACCGGGGCGGACCATCGCCCGGCGCAGCTTCTGCAGCCACGCCCACGCCGTCTCGTACGAGCCGAGGCCCAGCGCGCGTTGCATGCCGCGCGCCGACACGCCGTTGCGCTCCGACGTGACGTACCAGATCGCGGCGAACCACGTCGACAGCGGGGCGTGCGAGCGGTGAAAGATCGTGCCGGCCGTCACCGACGTCTTCCGGCCGCACTGGGTACACATCCAGCTCAGCCCGGACGTGCGCCAGGACCGGTCGTCGCCGCAGGTCGGGCACACGAACCCCTCCGGCCAGCGCAGCGCCGCGAGGTATTCGACGCATGCCGCATCGTCGGGAAACCAATCGTCAAACTCCTGACGCGACCGCGGGTAGTCAGCCCCGCCGACCGGCCGGTGAGCCGCCATTCCGTAGCTCCGCTCAAGCAGATATGGCGAAACAGCATGCCCACCGCGGCAAGGTGCGGCAACGGCTCACTGCTTCGAGTACTGCGGGATGTGCCGCCAGTTCGCGTGGGACGGCGCGATCGCACCGGCGGGCCTGGCGGCGAACCTTCGCAGGAGGTTACCCGTCACCTGCCGGACGAACTGCGCGGGGCAGGAGCGCCCCACCGGCGCGCACGGGGTGAGAGCGGCGATCCAGTTGTTGGTGCCGGAGTCGAACACGCCGGCCTTGCTGGCCGGGTCCGTGTAGTAGGTCATGTCGGAGTAATAGACCGAGCCCCAATGGGTGCCGTTGGCCTCCGATCCGGCGAGCGGGACCGGCGAATGGCCGAACACCGAAAGGCTTGCCGGATGCGCGCCCGGGTTGAAGCCGTCGACGTCCGAGGCGATGACGCCCGGGACCGTGGTGCCGTTGTGGGCATGTGTGCCAGTGAAGATCCACGCCGAGGCGTCGGCCACGACGAATGGAATCAGCGGCGTGCCGGGCAGGCGGAACCCGACGTAGCCCTCGCCGACGAACGCATCCTCGGGCCAGCTCGCGGGCGGCGCCGACCAGGTGTTGCCGGTGACATCGAGTGGATCACCGTGCCCGTTGAGCGGATCCTCGCTCGACGCGCGGTAGTCGATGACCTGTCGGTTCGCCCCGAGGGGCGACGGGTGCACGCGCACGTGCCGCAGGATCGCGCTGGCCCCGAAGAAGGCGAGATTCAGCCCGTGGTGCTCAGCCGCATCCACCGCCCGGCGCTCGCGCAGATCCCAGCATTCGTCGTGCCCGAGCGAGAGCAGCGCCCGGTGCTGCGCCAGGACGCCGGGGTGCTCGACCAGGGTGACGTCGGTGACGTAGGAAACGTCGAGGCCCTGCTGCTCCATGAACTGCACGAGCGGGAACTCGCTGCCGAAGAAATCGCCGGCCCCCTGCGCTCCTGCGTAGGGCCGGTCGAACGACACCACCCGCGCTCGGGAGCACAGCGGATACACGCCCGCCGGGCAGGCGCCCACCCCGCTGTAGAAGTCGTAGCCGCCGTAGGAGTTCCACGCCTGCCAGGTGAACACGTCGTTCTTGACCAGGTAGGCGGAGTGGCTTTTCGGGTCCCACACCGTCAGCGGGACGTAGCTCTGCTGACCGCCGCTGCCGATCAGCTTGAACAGGTAGTCGCCCGGGACGAAGTCGCGCGTCAGCGTCACGGACAGGGACGGGTGCCAGCCGGCACACGTGACCAGGTTGGTCCCCGCGGTGCGCGGACACTGCCGCTGCACGCCGCCACGCGTACCGAGTGAGCGCCACACCTGCCGGGCGCCGGCGCCGCCGTAGTACCCCATCCGGTACGCCACGACATGGAAGGACGTCGCAGGCGTCGAGACGAACAGCCGGACCGTCTGCCCGTCCGCCGCATATGTCTTGTCGGCGAACCCGGCGATCGCGGTCGATCCATGCGGGGGGATGCGCCATGCGGTGCTGCCGGGACGGGCGTTCTCGCGCTGCACCCAGCTGGCTCGCATGCCGCTGG
>JBPYES010000140.1:0-2643 GCA_051984825.1 Jatrophihabitantaceae bacterium | reverse complement strand
CTCGGCGTACTGCACCGAGTCGTCCTGGCACATCGTCTGCCCGCCCTCGACCGGGCCTGGTGGCTGGCTCGGCGCGCAGTACGCCGGCCTGGCAGCGCCCGGCGCCATCAGCGCGACGTACCGCTCGCCGAACAACGTCTTGGGCAGCAACTGCGCGACCTGGTAGTTCTCGATCGACTTGGCCTTGCCCGGGCTGAGCGCCAGGGTGATGGTGGCACCGGCGCCGTGCGAGCTGATCGAGCGCACCTCGCCGACAATGACGCCGCGCTCCTTCACGTCCGAGTGCGGCAACAGTTGGTTCCCGGTGTGGTCGGTCTCGAGTTTGACGAGCACCACCTTGGTGAACGCTTGGTTGTAGACGGCGATCGACAGCGCGACCAGGGCGGCGACCACGCCCAGCAGCGTCACGCCAAGCAGCCGCCGGCGGATCGTCGGCGCAAAATCCCGAACGGCTGCCATCAGCCACCCAACCGAACCGTGGTGTTGGCGCCCCACATCGCCAGCGACAAGAACAGGTCGATGACATTGATCGCGACGATGCTGGTGCGCACCGCCCGGCCGACCGCCACGCCGACGCCGGCCGGGCCCCCCTTCGCGGTGTAGCCGTAGTAGCAGTGCACGAGCATCACCACGACCGCGAAGATCAGCACCTTAACGAACGAGCGGTAGATGTCGCCGGGCGGCAGGAACAGATGGAAGTAGTGGTCGTAGGTGCCCGTCGACTGCTGGTAATAGACCGTGGTGATCGTCCGGGTCGCCAGGTACGACGACAGCAGCCCGATCACGTATAGCGGGATCACCGCGATGAACCCGGCGATCAGCCGCGACGTCACGAGAAACGGCAAGCTCGGTACCGCCATCACCTCGAGCGCGTCGATCTCCTCGCTGATTCGCATCGCACCGAGCTGTGCGGTGAATCCGCACCCGACCGTCGCCGATAGCGCGAGGCCGGCCGCGAGCGGTGCGATCTCGCGCGTGTTGAAGTACGCGGAGATGAAGCCGGTGAACGCACTGGTGCCGATCTGGTTCAGCGCCGCGTAGCCCTGCAGGCCCACCTCCGTGCCGGTGAAGAACGACAGGAACGCGATCACTCCGACCGTGCCGCCGATGACCGCCAGCGCGCCGCTGCCGAACGTGACCTCGGCCAGCAGCCGCAGCACTTCCTTCTTGTAACGGCGGAGGGTGCGCGGCGTCCACGCGATCGCCCGCGCGTAGAACGACATCTGCTCGCCAAGCGTGTCGAGCGTCTCCCCTGGCCTACACACGACCCGGCGTACGCCGCCGACGACGGAGGACATCACGCGCCCTTCCCCGGGACGATCTGCAGGTAGACCGCGGTGATCACGAAGTTGACGAAGAACAGCAACAGGAACGTGATCACGACGGACTGGTTCACCGCATCGCCGACGCCCTTCGGGCCGCCGCCAGCGTTGAGGCCTTTGTGGGCGGCCACGATCGCCGCGATGGCGCCGAAGATCAGCGCCTTGATTTCGCTGGCCCACAAGTCCTGGATCTGGGCCAGTGCCGAGAAGCTCGCCAGGTACGCGCCCGGCGTACCACCCTGCAAGATCACGTTGAAGAAGTAGCCGCCGGCGACGCCCACGACGCTGACCACGCCGTTGAGCGCGAGCGCGACGAGCATCGCCGCGAGCACGCGCGGGACCACCAGGCGCTGCACGACGGAGATGCCCAGCACCTCCATCGCGTCGATCTCGTCGCGGATCTTGCGACTGCCGAGATCGGCGCAGATCGCCGAGCCACCTGCGCCGGCGATGAGCAGCGCGACGACGATCGGGCTGGCCTCGCGGACGATCGCGAGCACGCTGGCCGCGCCGGTGAACGACTGCGCGCCGAGCTGCCGGGTGAGGCTGCCGAGCTGTAGCGCGATCACGGCGCCGAACGGGATCGACACCAACGCGGTGGGCAGGATCGTCACACTCGCGATGAACCACGCCTGCTGGATGAGCTCGCGGACCTGGAACGGTCGCCGGAACGTCATGCGGGCCACGTCCAGGAACAGCGCGAACAGCCGCCCGCTCTGCCGGACGCCCGCGACCGGAGAGAAGCTGGCCATCAAGAGGCGCCTCGCGCGACTAGCTCCTGGTCCAGAGCGGTGCGCACCGCTGCCTGCGCCGACGGCGGCAGCCCGTGCAGCATGCCCAGTACTCGCTGCTGGCGGCGGGCCGCGGCTGCGCGTCTCGGCAGACCCGGTGTGGGTTGCAGCTGCGGCGGCACGCCGATGACCTCCTCGATGCCGCCGGCGTGGTGGCCCGCAGCGAAGATGGCCCGCTCCGCGGCGATCGTCGCGGTGTCCTTCTCCTCACTCATGCCGATCGGGCCGTCCATGCGGCCGTTGAGGAACTGCTTGACCACCGGTTCTTCGCTGGTCAGCAGCACCTCGCGCGGGCCGAACATCACCAGCCGCTTGCCGAACAACATGCCGATGTTGTCGGGCACGGTGCGCGCCAGGTTGATGTTGTGCGTGACGATCAGAAAGGTGGCGTCGGTCTGCGCGTTGACGTCGACGAACAGCTGGCTGATGTAGGTCGTGCGCACCGGGTCGAGGCCCGAATCCGGCTCGTCCACCAGGATGATCTCCGGGTCGAGCACCATCGCCCGGGCAAGGCCGGCCCGCTTGCGCAT
>JBPYES010000139.1:0-5699 GCA_051984825.1 Jatrophihabitantaceae bacterium | reverse complement strand
CGCACATAAACCTCGGTGCGGACTGCGACGTCACCCTCTTCTACGCCATGGCGCCCGAGGGGCTGACCAGCTTCCTGGTTGACATGTCGCTGCCCGGCATTCGCACCCACGTGACGCGCGCGATCGGGCTGCGGCTGATCCGTACAGCCGACGTCGAGTTCGACAACGTCCGCGTCCCGGACTCGGCGCGGCTCGGGCCGCCCGGCGGTGGCTTGCAGACGTTCCTGTCGACGTTCAACATCAGCCGGCTGGGCAATGCCTCCGAGCTGATCGGCCTGGGTCGCCGTGCCCTCGAACTCGGACTGCGCTACGCCGAGCACCGCGAGGTCGGCGACAGCGTCGTCACCGACTTCCAGGGCATCCGCTGGATGGTCGCCGACGCGTGGACCGCGTTGCACGGCGCTTCACTCGCCCGCGACGATGCGGCGATCGCTCATGACCGCGGGGAGGACATCGCGCTGCGCACAACCACCGCCAAGCGCCTCGCGATCGACGCTGCTGAGCAGGCATCCGAGACGGCGTACAGCCTGGTCGGCGGGCACGGTTTGTACGTCGACACCCCGTACAGCGACATCAGTAACGACATCAAGGTGCTCAAGGTGGCAGGCGGTTCGTCGGAGATCCTGCGCAATTACCTCGCGCAGCGCATCCTCAAGGACCCGGGCCACGAGGGTTTGGCATGAGCACCGCTCCCCATTCGAACTTGTCCGTGTGTCGCGGTGCCATAGCACGCCGACACACGGACAAGTTCGCAGTGTGGGGCGCTGCATGAGCAACCTCGCAGGCGCGATCGTCGAGCAGGCGGCCATCCGGCCGCAGCTGCGGGTCGGCACGGTCGACGACCAGCTCCAGCTCGCCGATGCCGTCGAGCTCGCCGCGGGTCGCGCAATCGACCTGGCACTGAAGCCCGGACAGCGCGCCGCCCTGATCGCGCCCAGCTCGACCGACTACATCGTCACCTGGCTCGCGTGCCTGCTCGCCGGCGCACCCGTCGCACTGGTCAACCCGACCTACCCCGCCGAACTCGTCGAGCGCATGCTCGCGCCGCTCGCTCCCGATCGTGTGCTGGGCACCGAGGAGATCGCGCTGGCCCGCACCCGAGGACGTGGCGACCCCGCTGCGCTGCCGGGCCTCGTTGCCGACGACTTCGACATTGCGTCGTACATGCACACGTCGGGCACCACCGGACTGCCGAAGTTCTGCGCGCAGACACACGACTACTTCCGCCGGCTGGCCTGCGCCATGTCCGCCGCGCTCGACCTGACCCCGGCCGATCGCGTGCTCGCCCCGCTGCCGCTGTTTCACGTCAACCCGATGGGCTACGGCATCATCACCGCACTGCTCACCGGCGCTGACGCGCTGACCGTATCGAGATTCTCGGCCAGCGGATTCTGGCCGGCCGTCGTCGCCGAGCGGGTCACCGTGCTGATCCTGCACGCGCCACCGATCGAGATCCTGAAGAAGACGACCGGGACTCACGACTCGGACGGGCACGTCGTGCGCACGATGTTCTATGCGGACGCGCAGTTCCTGCAGCAATTCTCGATTCCCACTGCCGTGTCGGGCTACGGCTCGACCGAAGCCGGCGGTGTCTCGCATCTGATGCGCTGGTCGCATCCGGAGGACATGCCCGCGGACGCGAGCCGCCACGGCGGGCCGGGCCGCACCGACATCGAGTGGCGGGTGACCGACAACGGCGAGATCTTCGTCCGCGAGCGTGAGCACGCGGCGTTGTTCGCCGGCTACGTCACCGCGCACGGCCTGGATCCGGCAGGTGACGCCGAGGGATGGTTCGACACCGGCGACCTCGGCCGGGCCGACGGCGCCGACTACCTGATCTTCCTGGAGCGGAGGGCGGAATCCATCCGGGTCAAAGGCGAGTTCGTGCCGATCCCGTATGTCGAAAACCACCTGGCCGCCGTCGAAGGAATCACCGACCAAGCCGTGTGGAAACGCAGCGGCTCCCTGGTCGACGACGAGGTTGTGCTTTACGCCGTCGCCGACCCCTTGCCCGTCGACGCGCTGCGCACCCGCATCGCCGAATTGCCGCCGTTCATGCGCCCGGTCGCCGTCGCGAGGGTCGCCGCACTTCCGCGGGACGCGGCCGCCGGCAAGGTGCAGCGCCGCCTGCTCGCCGAACATCCCGTCCTCGACTGGGTGGAGCTGTCGTGAAGCCGCCCGAGTGGGCGGCTGGCATGGCCGACCTGCACACACACGCCGCGCCCAGCCTGCTCCCCCGTCACGGCGATGATCGCGCGACGGTCGCCGCGGAGCGGGCCGTCGGGTTCAGCACCGTCGTACTCAAGGCGCACGAGGGCAGCACCGTCGAGCGGGCCGCTGTTGCGGGCGACGGCGTGTACGGGGGCCTCGTGCTGAACAGCCCGGCCGGTGGCGCCAACCCCGACGCCGTCGAGGTCGCGGCACGTCTTGGCGGTCGCGTCGTGTGGATGCCCACAGTGTCGGCGCGCACGCACAAGGCGGGAGCCTCGTCACCGGAACTGTCCGTGCATCGCGGCTTCGAACTGCGTCCCGTCGACGTGATCACGAACGGCACCCTGCTGCCGGAATGGTTCGACGTGCTAGACGCCGTGGCCACACACGATCTGCTCCTGGCGAGCGGTCACCTCTCGGCGGACGAGACCGTCGTGGTGTTCCGCGAGGCCAGACGCCGCGGCGTGCAGCGCCTCCTGGTCAACCACCCAAAGATGGCGTTTCTGCATTGGAGCGACGAGGCATCCGCCGTACTGCGGGAGCTCGACGCCCATCTCGAACTCGGCATCCTGCCCGACCTGCTCGGCGATGCCGACCATTCGAGTCTCACCCTCACCCACAGCTATCCGACCTCGCTGCTCGTATTCGGTGGCGACCTCGGACACGCCCACCACCCCCCGCCTGCGACGGCAGTCGCTCCCTGGCTCGCCGACCTGGAGAAGCACGTCGGCACCGACACCGCCATCGCGATCATGACCACCCAGACCCGGAGCCTGCTGCTATGAGCACGATTGCCCTGCTGCCCGGTGACGGCATCGGATCGGAGATCCTCGACGGCCCGGTCGCCTACCTGCACCACCTCGAACGCGACGGCGCCCCGGTCCGCGTCACCGGGCCGTGGCCGTACGGCAGTAGCGGCTGGGCGCAGACCGGGTCGACACTGCCCGAGCAGACGGTCGATGCGTGCCGTGCCGCCGACGTGATCCTCTCCGGCGCCGTCGGCACCCACCCCGGCGTCACCGCCGAGCAGTGCCCCAACCCGGAGGCCGCGCTGATCGAGTTGCGGCACCTGTTCGACCTGCGCATCAGCGTCCGCACCGTCCGGGTGCCCGGCGAGAACGACGTGATCATCGTCCGCAACATCACCGGCGGCGCCTACGCCGGCCCGGAACGCCGCGTCGAGAGCGACGGCGAGCGCGCCGCCGAAGACCGGCTGGTGCTCGACCCGGCCCGAGTGCGCGAGGTCTTCGGCATCGCCGTCGAGTACGCCCGCCGCGCGCCACAGCGCCGGGCGATCAGCGTCGACAAGGCCAGCGTGTTCGCCACGTCCCGGCTGTGGCGGCGCATCGCCCACGCCAGCGGCTTCCCGTTCGCCGACGTCTACGTCGACCGCGCGGCCTATGAGCTCGTCAAATACGCCGAGCTGCCCTCGGTTATCGTCACCGAGGGCCTGTTCGGCGACATCCTGTCCGACGTCGTGTGCGCCCGCGCCGGCTCACCCGCGCTGTGCGGATCGGCGACCATCAATCCCGGCCGCCCGTTCGGCAGCGGCACGACCGCCCTGTTTGAACCGGCGCACGGCTCCTCGCCGCACCGCACCGGCAGCCGCCGCTCCAACCCCACCGGCGCCTGGCTCGCTCTCGTCGACCTGCTCGCCTGGTGCCCGGACCTCGCTGCCCTCGACCTGCATACCCAGGTCCGCAAGGCCCTGGACCACGTCGTCGACACGGCACCGCCGACCTACGACCTCGCCCGGACCGACGAGCAGACGATCGACCTGGACGAGTTCAACGAGCGCGTCCTTTCCGCCCTGGCCACCGAACCGCGTCTGGAGACACAGCCATGACACCCTTCCGGCAGCTGCACCACATCTGCCTGGTCGTGCGCGACCTCGACAAGAGCGTCGCGTACTACGAGTCGGTCGGCATCGGGCCGTGGCAGGACTATCCGCCGCTCACGGAGTACACCGACCTCGACGTGCCGAACCCGGATGCCTTCCACGCGCTGCGCTACAAGTTCGTCAACCTCGACAACGTTCAGATGCAGCTCTGCGAACCACCCGAGCTCGACTGCCCACAGCGACGCTTCCTCGACGCGCACGGTGAAGGCGTGTTCCACGTCGGCTTCGAGTCCGACGTCGAGGTGGCCGTGCAGCAGGCACAGCAACTCGGCGTGCCGGTGCTCATGCGGGGGCAACGCGTCAATGGCTCAGGCTTCGTCTACTTCGACACCTACGATCAGGCCGGCGTCGTCCTGCTCGCCCGCAAGACCCAAAGCTGATCATGCACGTTCTCGTTGTCCACGCCCACCCCGAGCCGAAGTCGTTCAACGGAGCGCTCACCCGAACGGCCGTCCGCACCCTGAACGGGCTCGGCCACACCGTCGAGGTCAGCGACCTCTATGCGATGAAGTTCAAGGCCGTCGCCGACTCCGACGACTACGTCGAGCGCGAAGACGCCGGCTACTTGCGCATCGACCGCGAACAAACCCACGCGCATCGTCTCGACGCCATCGCGGCAGACGTCCGCGCCGAGCAGGACAAGCTCACCCGCGCCGACCTGCTGATCCTGCAGTACCCCATGTGGTGGTTCGGCATGCCGGCAGTGCTCAAAGGCTGGGCCGACCGGGTCTTCACCCGCGGCTACGCGTACCTGCCCGGGCGCAAGTACGACACCGGCATGCTGCGCGGCAAGCTCGCGATGGTCTCGATCACCACCGGCACCTCGGCGGACACCTACCAGCCCGACGGCATTGACGGCGCACTGCTCGACATTCTCTGGCCCGTCCACAATGGGCTGCTCCGCTACAGCGGCTTCGACGTACTCACGCCGTTCGTGGCCCATATGCCCGGCAAGATCTCCGCAGCAGACCGGCAACGCGCGCTCGCCGGCTACGCCGATCGCCTGCGCACCCTCAACTCGGTGCCACATCTCTACTTCCACCCGGCTGGGCATTACGGGCCCGACGAACGACTACGTCCAGGTGTCACAGCACGATCCGGGTTCCAGCACACTCCCTAGCGCCGGCACGTCCTTCGTAACCCCGAATTGGAACGATCACATCGTGCGCTGCGCGTTGCACAAATATGTCTCTGATGAACGTGATGAGGTCTTGACATGACTAGATGTGAACGTAAACAATTCTGTGTCGGAACATCGCCGATGCGACCTCGGCCAAAGGTGTGGCGGGGCGCAACGTGTGCGGTCCGGCATCGCATCACGCCGTAGCAGCGGCGACTACTGGGACAAGCTCACCTGCGGCCTCGCAAGTTAGGGGGAGCGTCCGTGAGACGAATTGCTCGCCGCGACGCCGCCGAACTCATAACGTCCGCCGCCCTCATCAGCCCAGCCATCGTGCAGAGCGTCTCCTAGCCCCCACACCCCGGGAGAGTGGCATGTCACCGTTACGTGCAAGGACGTTCCGCGGCCGACGACGCAGCGCACTGTCTGCTGCCGCCGTGTTCGTGGTCACGCTCGCGCTCGCGACCG
>JBPYES010000138.1:0-3646 GCA_051984825.1 Jatrophihabitantaceae bacterium | reverse complement strand
TGGCGGTCACGGCGACGAGGGCGGCCACGGTTACGACAACGGCGCCCAGAGCTGGAATGACTCGCGTCGGCCCCACATGCCGTGGGCGATGACGTCGACCAGTCATGTCTGACATCTCAGGACCCCCAAGAATCAGGGCACTGTGCAGTTGGGACTTGGCGCCGACGCGCGCAGCGAAACCTGACCTCCGGAGCCATGGTTACGACGTTGCGTCTGAGCGGGTCGCTACCGACGTTCACGTTCGCCGTCCGGTCGACGTCATCAGCTGCTGTTCAGCTCACGAGGTACTGCCAGTCAACGCACCTCGGTCGGGGCCGGGAGCAACGCTGTGCGATCACTGCTTGTCACAGATCACTCTCGGGACGACACTCAAGTCACTCACGTAACGTGCCGAGGCGGTGCGATATGTGCAATGTGGCTGGCGAACATGGCGAAGGTGGCGAAACTGGTACCGCGAGATGTGGCAGGCGTCTCAGGGCCGGCCGGCACCGAAAGGGGTGACGGACGCGTGGATGTAGCCGACTCCCCTCGCCATCTGCGCCGGGCACGACGGTCGAGGCCTGCCGTCGATCCCGCCTGGGTCGATCCGGCCGAAGTGAAGCAACTGCGGGACGAACTAACCGCCCACATGGAGCGGGTCAGAAGAGAACGCACGACGCCACCCGGCGCGTTCGCGCTGTTCGACCACTTCATGCGAGTGACGGACCGGGTGCTCCGGGGGACGTCCTACCGCCGTGAGGTGGAGCTGCTGATCGAGGCATCGGAGGAGATCAGCAAGTGGCGTGAGGCCCAAGGCCACAACCCCTCCCGCTATGTCGCGGCCCGCGACCACACGCTCGACGTGCTGCACCGCCTGGCTGCGACGCTGCCCGAGAAACCCCCTCGCGCCGCCGCTCCCGATGACCATGCCGCCTGGTCGATCGAGGCGATGACGATGACGGTCGACGCCTTCGCGCATGCGATAGGCAAGTCACCCAGGACGGTCTATCGCATGGCCTGCAATGGGCAGCTGCTCGTGCACCGCGACGGAGTAGGCCGGGGCACCGTGCTGATCTACCGCGATCAGGTGGACCCGGCTAACCGCCCGCGGTTGTCGGCGACGGCTAAGCGGCTGCGACAGCCCGCGCCGTTGAGCGTGGCAGGCTCGTCGTAAACCGTGTCGGTCCGTGCACCGAACCGGCGTTAGTGGCCGCTCGTCAGCACGGCCTCGAGCTTCTCAATGGCTTGGTCGATGGTGAAGCTGGCCGCCCGTTGCCGCGGCGGGAAGTCGCGGAACGTGCTGAGGAAGTCGGAGATGACTGAGGTCGCGGCCAGCGCGAGGTAGTCATTGTCGAGGAACCAGTCGTAGTAGGTATTCGAGGTCTGATCGGCGCGTTCGTACGGGTCCGTGCGCAGGTTGAAGAGCTTCGGGACGCGTAACACGACGAACGGTTCAGCCCAGATTTGCAGGCTGCCCTGCACCCGCTGCTCCATGAAGACGCATTTCCAGTTGTCGAACCGCAGCGCGAGCAGGTCACCGTCGTCCGAGAAATAGACCATTCCCTTGCGCGGGCTCTTGTCGACCTGTCCGGTCAGATACGGCAGCAGGTCGTACCCGTCGATGTGGACGTTGAACGTCATCTCGCCGATCGTGTGGCCGCCCTTCAGCTTCTCGACGATGTCAGGCTCGCCGGCGGCGGCAAGGAACGTCGGCAGCCAATCGTGATGCTGGACAATCTCATTCGAGACGACACCCGCAGTGATGTGACCTGGCCAGCGGATCATCTCCGGAACCCGGAAGGCGCCTTCCCAGTTGGTGTTCTTCTCGCTCCGGAATGGCGTCATGCCTGCGTCCGGCCAGGTGTTCATATGCGGCCCGTTATCGGTGCTGTAAACCACGATCGTGTTCTCGCCGATGCCGAGTTCATCCAGCTGATCGAGCAACTGCCCGACGTGCCGGTCATGATCGATCATCGTGTCGTGGTACGGCGACTGCCACCGCCCGGCCTGCCCGACACTCTCCGGTTTCGTGTGTGTCCGCAGGTGCATGTGGGTCGTGTTCATCCACACGAAGAACGGTGTGCCGGCAGTGTGGCATCGCGCGATGAAGTCCTTTGCGGCGGCGATCGTCTCGTCGTCGATCGTCTCCATCCGCTTCTTGGTCAGCGGGCCGGTGTCCTCGACTCGTTGCTTGCCGACGCGGCCGAACCGGCCGTCCTCGGTCGGGTCGTCCTGATCGGTCGCCCACGAATGAATCACCCCGCGGGGACCGAACCGCGCCTTGAAGTTCGGGAAGTCGTCGGCCGGCGGCCAGTTCGGCAGTTCCGGCTCCTCTTCGGCATTGAGGTGATACAGGTTGCCGAAGAACTCGTCGAAGCCGTGAACGGTCGGCAGGAACTCGTTCTTGTCGCCGAGGTGGTTCTTGCCGAACTGGCCGGTTGCGTACCCGAGCGGCTTGAGCAACTCGGCGATGGTCGGATCCTCGGCGTGCAGGCCGACGTTCGAACCCGGCACACCGACTTTGCTCAATCCGGTGCGGAAGACGCTCTGGCCGGTAATGAACGATGCTCGCCCCGCCGTGCAGGACTGCTCACCGTACGAGTCGGTGAACAGCATCCCCTCTTGAGCGATCCGGTCGATGTTCGGCGTGCGGTAGCCCATCAAGCCCTGGCTATAGCAACTCAGATTCGAGATCCCGATATCGTCGCCCCAAATCACCAGAATGTTCGGCCGATCAGCGTCCGGCATCGCCACACACCCTCTCCCATGCGCACCTGGCCAAGATCCTGATCAACTGACAGCGGAGCGGCCTCATCCGGTCCGGGTGAGCCGCAGATGAAACCTAGCTGCGGACCGGGACGCCGAGTTCGTCGAGCAGCCTAAGCACGCGGTACTCGATCTCATCGCGGATCGAGCGCACCTCGGCGACGTCACGGCCGGCCGGATCGTCGAGAGTCCAGTCCTCGTAGCGCTTGCCTGGAAAGACGGGGCAGGCATCGCCGCAGCCCATGGTGATGACGACATCGGCCGCGCGCACCACTTCGTTCGTCCACGGCTTCGGATACTCGCGCGAGATGTCGATGCCACGCTCTTTCATCGCCTCGATGGCGGCGGGATTGATCCGGTCGCCGGGCTCGGATCCGCCGGACCAGGCAACGGCGGCGTCGCCGGCGTAGTGGGTGAAGAAGCCCAGGGCCATCTGCGAGCGGCCGGCGTTGTGCACGCAGAGGAACAGCACTGCGGGTTTCTCATCCTGCATCTCGCTACCTCGTTCAGATCGGACGTTCAGGAGGCCCGGCGCAGGCGGGGAGCCAGGTCGCCGACCCGCCGGGTCAGGTCCAGGTACGCGGCATCGAAGGCAGCCGGGGTGCCGGTGCGGGCCGGGTTGGGCACCGACCAGTGCAGGTCCGCCTGCCGCCCGAGTTCTTCGTGGGCGAGGTCGCACACGGTGATCACGAGGTCGTCGGAGCCTGCGACGTCGGCGATCGAGCGGGGTCGCAGCCGGCGTAACGGCAGGTGATGGCGTTCCGCGACGGCGACTGCGCCCGGACTGATCCGCTCGGCCGGATGCGTGCCCGCCGACGCGGCCGGGACCGGACTGGCCCGGCGCCACAATGCGGCGGCCAACGGGGAGCGGGCCGAGTTCGCGGTGCACACGAACACCACC
>JBPYES010000137.1:0-14456 GCA_051984825.1 Jatrophihabitantaceae bacterium | reverse complement strand
GCTTCAGCTCCGCCCGTACCAGCCGGCCAACTGCTGTGCTCATGCCGCCGCTCCTTTCAACAGCTGCAACAACGCGGATTCCAGATCAGGCACTTCGACGGTGAGGTCGTCCGGGACGGCGCCGCGGCGCACCAGGTCGGCGCCGACGTACGCGATGGCGCGCCGGTCACCGCGCACCTCGACGCGCTCGCCGACCCGCTGCACCGACTGCACACCGTCGAGCCCGCCGAGCTCGGCCAGGGTCGAGTCGGCGACGCTCCAGCTGAACCGCACCGTGGCCCACTTCGCATGCCGGCTCACCAGGTCGGCAGGCGGGCCGGCGTCCAGTACCCGGCCGGAGCGCATCGCGATCACCCGATCGCACAACGCCTCGGCCTCGTCGAGCTCGTGTGTCACCAGCACGACCGTGGCGCCCTCATCGCGCAGCTGCCCGACCGCGGCCCACACGTTGCGACGCGCGGCTGGATCGAGGCCCTGCGTCAGCTCATCGAGGAACACCAGCTGTGGCCGGTTGAGCAGCGCCAGCACGAGGAACAACCGCTGCCGCTCTCCGCCGGAGAGCGACGCGAACGCCGAGTTGTGCCGCTCGATGAGCCCGAACCGTTCGAGCAGCTCACCGGCGTCGCGCGCCCGCGGGGTCGCGAACAGATCGACCGCCTCGCGGACCCGTAGCCGGTCCGGTAGCGCCGAGTCTTGCAACTGGCTGCCGATCAGTGGGCGCAGCTGGTCGGCTTGTGTCGTCGGGTCGTAGCCGAGGACGCGCAGCACGCCGCTGTCCGGGTGGCGCAGCCCCTGTAGGCACTCGACGGTGGTCGTCTTGCCGGCGCCGTTCGCACCGATCAGCCCTACGACCTCGCCTTGCTCGACATCGAGGTCGACGCCATCCACCACTGTTCGTCCGCCGTACCGCTTGCGCAGGTCGCGGGCCATCACCACGGTCTGGTTTCTCATACTGCGATGCTCTGCCGCCGCAGGTGCCCGACACATCGCCGCCGAGGTAGATTCCCGCCTCCACCCCGGGGTGGAGCCACTCGTAGGGTGGACGGGTGCCTCGCTCAGTCGCCCTCGCGCCGCGCGCGCGCAAGCTGCCCCGCACCACGTTCGACCTCATCCACGCGACGCTGCCGAACGGGCTGCGCATCGTGCTTGCACCCGACCGCTCCGCCCCGGTGGTCGGCATCGCGGTGCTGTATGACGTGGGGTTCCGTTCCGAACCCGAGGGGCGCACCGGATTCGCGCACCTCTTCGAGCATCTGATGTTCCAGGGTTCGGCCAACCTGGAGAAGCTCGCGCACTTCCGCTATGTGCAGTCCAGCGGCGGAACGTTCAACGGCAGCACGCATCCCGACTACACCAACTACTTCGAGGCGCTGCCGTCGAACGCTTTGGAGCGCGGCCTGTTTCTCGAAGCCGACCGGATGCTCTCACCGCGCATCAACGAGGAGAACCTCGCCAACCAGATCGCCGTGGTGAAGGAGGAGATCCGCGTCAACGTGCTCAACCGCCCCTACGGCGGCTTCCCGTGGCTGGAGCTGCCACCGGTGCTGTTCGACACGTTCCCCAACGCCCACAACGGGTATGGCGACTTCGTCGACCTGGAAAGTGCCACCGTGGCCGACGCGGCCGACTTCTTCGACCGCTACTACGCCCCGGCCAACGCCGTGCTCGCCGTGGCCGGCGATCTTGACCCGGAGCAGACGCTCAGCTTGATCGAGAAGCACTTCGCCACAATCCCGCGACGTGAGGCGCCAGAGCTGCCTGACTTCGGCGAACCGCCGCTGACCGAGGAGCGCCGAGCGACCACAACGGACAATCACGCGCCGATCCCAGCCGTTGCGCTCGGGTACCGGGTGCCGGATCCGGTGCGTGAGCTCGATGCACACCTTGCGAATTTGCTGCTTGCAGAGGCGCTGACGGATGGGGACGCATCGCGGCTGCAACGTCGGCTGGTGCAGCGCGACCGTCTCGTCACGGACGTCTCGGCCTATCTCGGCGAGTTCGGCGACCCGTTCGACAAGCGCGACCCGACGTTGCTGACGATCACGGCGCACTACCCCGATGCGGGTTCGCTCGACCGCATCCTGACGGCACTCGACGAGGAACTCGCCCGCATCGCGGAAAATGGGCTCGATGCCGGCGAGCTCGACCGGGTGCGCACCAGGCTCGTGAGCATGATCTTCCGCGAGATGGACGCGGTGATCTCCCGATCCCTGAACTTCGCCAAGTTCGAGCTGATCTACGGCCGCGCCGAGCTGATCGCGGAGCTGCCCGACCGGCTCAGTGCCATCGGCGACGCCGACGTCCAGGCCGCTGCCCTGGCACTGCAACCGGATCGACGAGCCGTCGTCGAGCTGATCGCCGGAGGTGGACAGTCGTGAGCGCGCCTGCCCTCCGCGCAACCGTGCCCGCGTTGAGGGCCCCCCGCCGGGCAAGAAAGCTGACCACCGTCGAGCGCACGCTGGATTCCGGGCTGCGCATCCTGGCGGTGCGTAAGCCGGGAGTGCCGCTCGTCGAGCTGCGGCTGCGGGTGCCTTTCCTGTCGTCGCGGGCCGCCCACGCCGCCCGGGCGGCTCTGCTGTCCGACGCCGTACTTACCGGTACGGACGAGTACGACCGAGCGAGCCTTGCGGCGACGGTGCAGCAGCTCGGCGGCGACCTCGGAGTGAACGTCGATGCCGACCGGCTGCTCGTTTCCGGCAACGTGCTCGCAACCAACCTGCGTCCGTTCCTCGACGTGATGGCCGGTGTGCTAATCGGGGCGACCTACCCGGCGAAGGAGGTCGTCGCAGAGCGCGAGCGGCTGATTGAGCGGCTCACGATCGCCCGGTCGCGCGCCGGCGTCGTGGCTAACGAAGCACTGGCCAAGCGGATGTGGGGCGATCACCCATACGCGCGTGACCTGCCCGAGCCTGCTGACGTGCAGGCGGTGACCGCGGCGCAGGTGCGGCGGATGCACGGCGACCTCGTCCGCCCGGAGGGTGCGGTGCTCGTCGTAGTCGGTGACATATCGGCGGCGCGCACCGTCGATCTGCTTGAGGCCGCGCTCCAGGGGTGGAACGGGGCTCCGGCGCCGACCCGAGTGGCCGCGCTGCCATCAGTCACTGCCGGCCCGCTGGTGCTCGTGGATCGGGCAGGCTCGGTGCAGTCGTCGCTGCGGCTCGGCGCGGCCGCGCTGCGCCGCGACGACGAGCGCTATCCCGCGCTACAGCTCGCCAACCTCGTGTTCGGTGGCTACTTCTCCTCGCGATGGACTGAGAACATTCGCGAGGACAAGGGCTACACGTATGGCTCGCACAGCGCGATCGAGCACCACGCGCTCGGCTCCTCGTTCCAGATGCAGGCTGACGTCGCGACCGAGGTCACCGCCCCTGCACTGTTGGAAACCCTTTACGAATTGGGCAAGATCGCGTCCCTGCCGCCGGCGGACGACGAGATCGAGTCGGCGCGCCAGTACGCCATCGGGACGCTGGCGCTGTCGACCGCGACGCAGGCCGGGCTGGCATCGACACTCGCGGCGCTTGCAGGTGTGGGCCTCGGCCCGGAGTGGCTGGCCGATCATCCGCGGCGGTTGGTGACCGTCACCCGGGACGAAGTCGCCGCCGCTGCTGCAGAACTGCTCGCCCCGTCCAGGTTCGCGATCGTCGTGGTGGGCGACGCGACGGCGGTGCGTGGCCCGCTGTCAGGGCTCGTGCCCGTGGCATGACGATCGACCCGCCGACCCTCGCCCGGGGCACCTACGATCGGGCGGCGTTACACCGCGAAGACAGTGAGTGGCTTGCTGAGGCTTGGCTGCACTCCAGGGTGATCCCAATCAGCCCGGAGGCAACCACACCGGTCAACCAGGGTGACGGCGTGGTGCGCCTGGCGCTGCGCGAACCGTCCACTGTGGACGGCGCACGACCGCGGCGGTTCCTCGGCCTCGTCGATGACGTCCCGTACTTCACGGTCACACTGGATGACGACAGCTCAGGGTGGGCGACCCTGCGCGAGGTGGGCGCCGCGGTCGACGACGTCCACGCAGCTCTGCTCACGAGCGCTGTCGCGCTCGAGCAGTGGCATGCCCGGCACCAACACTGTCCACGCTGCGGCGCGATCACGAGTGAAACAGAGGCTGGCTGGACACGTACCTGTCCCAATGACGGCAGCCAGCACTTTCCGCGCACGGATCCCGCAGTGATCATGGTGGTCCATGACGGCGCCGACCTGTGTTTGCTGGGCCGCGGACACAGCTGGGGCGAGGGCCGCTTCTCGACGCTGGCCGGCTTCGTCGAACCGGGGGAGTCGCTGGAGGCGGCCGTTGCGAGGGAGGTGTTCGAAGAGGTCGGCGTCTCCGTGCGCGACGTCCGCTACATCGCCAGCCAGCCGTGGCCGTTCCCGTCGTCGCTGATGGTCGGCTTCGTGGCCCGCGTCGACGGCCATCCGCCACTGCACCTGGATCCGAAGGAGATGGCAGAGGCGTACTGGTTCAGCCGAGACGAGGTACGGCAGGCCGTTGCCTGGACCGACCGCGGCGAAACACCTGACCCGGAAGCCAGGCTGAGGGGCGTCTCGCCGCCGTTGTCCATTTCCCGGTACCTCATCGACGGCTGGCTCGCCGGCCGCTGGTAAGCGAGATCGCCGGATGACGCGGGTCGTCCAGGCGCACCACCACGTCGGCCGTCCCGACCGGGTCGACCGCACCGTCGTATGCGTCGAACGCGGGGAGCGTCCACGCCCATTCGGGCGCGGTGCGCCGGGCCCGGGCCGCAGCGCCGACAGCGAGGTGGATCGTCACGTCGAACGGCAGGCCCTGGCCGAGCAGCAACTCACCGCTGACGATGAGGATCGAGCCATACGGTGCGGTACGGCGCGGATCGCGAGTGGCTCGGTTCGTCGCCGGATCACGCAACGACGGCACATACTCGCCCGACCCGTCTGGACCAAGCGGGGTGAGCACCTCGCGGCGCAACGCGGCGGCGTCGAGCCAGTGCTCGTACGAGTCGACGTCCTGCCGGCCGTGCTCGAGGCGCAGTGAAGCGTCCCGCCAGAACGTCTGCGCGCGCACGTGGATCGACGGTCGGCCGCGGGTGCGCAGTGGCTCGGTGAGCGCGCCCGCCAGTTCGTCCGGGTCGGCCGCACGTGGCCCGTCGAGCGCGACGCGCAGCGCCCGGCCCGGGCTGTCGACGGCGACGAGCGACTCCGCCAGCTCGTCGGGCAGCCGGTCCGGGGAGATCGCGGAGTAGCGGCGCACGGGTCACGACCGTACCGACCTGCCCATCAAACGGTCGGTGCCCGCTGGCACGATCGAGCCGTGACGGATGCGGACGCGGTACTCGAGGGCCTCGATCCCGAGCAGCGCGCCGCGGCGACGGTAACTCGCGGACCGGTGTGCATCCTGGCCGGCGCCGGTACCGGAAAGACGCGGGCCATCACGCACCGCATCGCGTACTCGGTGCGCTCCGGGGCAGTGCCCGCGGGGCAGCTGCTGGCCGTGACGTTCACCGCGCGGGCCGCCGGTGAGTTACGCGCCCGGTTGGCCCGGCTCGGCGCGCACGGCGTTCAGGCTCGCACGTTCCATGCGGCTGCCCTGCGCCAGCTCTCGTACTTCGCGCCGCGGGTGCTCGGCGGCGCCATGCCCGAGGTGATCGACAACCCGACACGCCTCGTCGGCAACGCGGCCGCGCGCGCCCGGCTGCGCCCGCACCGGGCCGAGCTGCGCGACCTGGCTGGCGAGATCGACTGGGCCAAGGCCGTACTCGCCACTCCCGACGATTACCCGAAACGTGCCGCCGACGCCGGTCGCGCCGGGCCGTACGACGCCACGACCATCGCCGAGGTGTACGCGGGCTACGAGAAGGCCAAGCAGCGTGCCGGGCAGGTCGACTTCGCAGATCTGCTGCTGATCATGGCCGGTGCGCTCGAGCAGTACCGCGACGTCGCCGAGGAAGTCCGCTCCCGGTACCGGCACTTCGTCGTCGATGAGTATCAGGACGTCTCCCCGGTGCAGCAGCGGCTGCTCGACGCGTGGCTGGGCGGGCGCGACGACGTGTGCGTCGTGGGCGACGCCAACCAGACGATCTACTCCTTCGCCGGTGCCACGCCACGGCACCTGCTCGAGTTCCGGGACCGGTTTCCCGGCGCTGTCGAGATCAAGCTGCACCGCGACTACCGGTCCACGCCGCAGGTGGTCGAGCTCGCCAACTCGCTGATCCGCGGGCGCATCACCCTCGTCGGCCAGCGCCCGGACGGCCCGGCGCCCACGTTCGCCGAGTTCGACGACGAGCCGGCCGAGGCGGCCGCCGTGGCCGGCCAGTGCCGCGCCCTGATCGACGCCGGGACCCCGGCCGCCGACATCGCGGTGCTGTTCCGGGTTAACGCGCAGTCGGAGGTGTACGAGCAGGCACTGGCCGAGGCGGGCGTCCCGTACGTGCTGCGCGGTGGTGAGCGATTCTTCGACCGTCCCGAGATCCGGGAGGCGCGGCTACTGCTCCGCGGCGCCGCGCGTGCTGACGCCGGCGAGCAGCCGCTACCCGAGACGGTCCGCGCTGTCCTGGCCAGCATCGGCTGGCATCCCGACGACCCGCCGCCCGGCGGCGCCGCGCGCGAGCGGTGGGAGTCGCTGGCCGCACTGGTCAGCCTCGCCGACGACCTGGTCGGAACCGAGGCCACCGCCCGGCTGCCGCAGCTCGTCGCGGAGCTCGACCAGCGCGCGTCCGCGCAGCATGCGCCCACCGTCCAGGGCGTCACGCTTGCCTCGCTGCACAGCGCCAAAGGGCTGGAGTGGGACGCCGTGTTCCTGGTCGGGCTTACCGACACCACCATCCCGATCCAGCACGCCGACACCGACGAGCAGCTCGCCGAGGAGCGCCGGCTGCTCTACGTCGGCATCACGCGGGCCCGCGAGCGGCTCGCCCTGTCGTGGGCACTCGCCCGCAGTCCCGGGCAGCGGCGCAGCCGGCGACCCAGCCGCTTCCTCGACGGGCTGCGCCCGGTCGGACACACCCCGAAACCCCGGCCGAAGACGATCAAGCCGGAGGCTGAGGACGCGGAGCTGTTCGGCAGGCTGCGCACCTGGCGCAAACGGCAGGCCGATGCCCAAGAGGTGCCGGCGTTCGTTGTCTTCTCAGACGCGACACTCGTGGCCATCGCCGACGCTCGGCCGGGCAGCCGCGCGGCACTGGCTCGCGTATCCGGCGTCGGGCCAGCCAAGCTCGACCGGTACGCCGAGCCTGTGCTTGCCGTGCTGGGCGGCGCCGATCCCAATTCGATCGACCCGGTCGAGGTGGCGCGCTAAGGTTCCCTAGTCGCCGGCCCTGGTCGACTAAGGTGCCCGTCTAGGGAATTAATCGGATTGCCACGCCCGCGCGCGCACCGATAGCCTTTCCCTTGTCAGATTCCGGCGCGCAAACGTGAGCGGCGCCAACCGCGATGAAGGAGGTGGCCCGGTGAGCATCATCACGATGTCTACCCCGGTTGCCTCGCGTCTGCGGGGTAAGTCCGCGTTCACCCAGCCCGTTGCGGGGCACTGGCCCGGCCAGGTGCCGCAGCTCGTCACCGGGACGCGCACGGGGTCGATGTTCCAGCCCGCCGCAGGTATCCAGGCGGACCCGACCTACATCCGTAACCGTGTCGTTGTGGCTGCCAAGCCGGGCAGCCCGCCTCGAGGAGCACCACGCTGACAGCGCGTCAGCGCCGGCTCTCCTCGAGGCCGCGGCTCCCGGACTGGGAACCGCGGCCTCGTTGTTTGTCCGAACCGTCCAACTACCGACAGGAGGTGACCGGCGTGCTGACAGGATGCGCGACCGGACTGGTCGCGCTCGAAGGTCAGAGCGGGTTGGCGCTTGCAGGGGCGCCGCTACTCGACCCGTACTCGCCGCTCTGCCCGGACGACGTGCCATGTCGGGTCCAGGACCCGGATCTTTGGTTCGCCGAGACCCCGGCAGACCTGGAGCTGGCCAAGTCGTACTGCCACGACTGCCCGGCCCGCCTCGCGTGCCTCGCGGGCGCCTTGGAGCGCCACGAGCCGTGGGGTGTCTGGGGAGGAGAGATCTTCGAGCGCGGACGGATCATCGCCCGCAAGCGCCCGCGGGGGCGTCCCCGCAAGAACGACCGCGAGGTGGCGGCATGAGCAGCTACCGCCTTGTCCACACCACATCAAGGAGCCTGAAGATGATTAGCATGCAAGAAGCGCTCGCTCGGGAGCGAATGTCCGAGGCGCGCCGTATCGCGCGCGAGCAGCGGGCGGCGCGCGACGCTCGGCGGTGGGCCCGCCTGCAGCGCATCGCGCGTTCAGCCCACCGACGGGAAGCCTCGCGCTAGCACCGAGCGGCTCGTGTGAGCGCGATGCGCGCTCACACGAACCGGTGGGTAACTACTGCCATTGACAGCGCGGCCGCTGGACTTACGTCCGGCGGCCGCGTTCTTATGGAGAGATGCAGGAGGTCTGTTCCATGTGCGGGCGCATGGCTGACCCGCGCGGTGACGGAGACCCTCCGGTCGCCTGGTGCGCTGACGTCGTCGAGAGCCGGGACGGACCGCGCCGGCGATGGATCTGCGACGCCTGTACCCGTAAATACGTCCGCTCCATCGAGGCCAAGCTCGAAACGGAATGGTGGTGATCCGTCCCGGCCCGCGGCTACGGCGATGCCGTGAATCCGGCCAGCCAGCGCTCGGCGAGTGCGCGAAAGGGCACCGTCGCCTCTAGCTGGCACATCACGGCGATCGATCCGAGCGTCACCCGGTGTACCAGCAGGTAGGACGGCGGCAGGTTGAACAGCCGGCCGATCTGGGCTTCCTCGCGGCGCGGGTCGCCGATTCGCGCGGCCTGGAGGCGCATCCAGGCACGGCTGAACGTGAACCGCTCGACGGTAAGCGGCTCGGTCGCCGGCCCGAGGTAGTGCATGATCTGCAACGGGGCAACCCGGATACCTGGTCGGATGAAGCCCTGCTCGTAGAGCACGGCCATCAGCGCCTCGCCGTCGCCGTCGATGGTGTAGCGGATCATCTGACCGAGGGGTGCCGGAATGCCGCCGGGCAGCCGTGCAACAGCGCCGAAGTCCACGACGCCGAGCCGGCCGTCTGCGCAGAGCCGGAAGTTGCCCGGATGCGGATCGGCGTGCAGCAAGTTCGCCCGCACCGGCGCCGAGTAGTGCAGCAGCGCAAGCAGGTAGCCGACACGGTCGCGCTGTTCCTGCGTCCCGGCGGCGATGATCCGCGACAGCGGCGTGCCGTCGATCCACTCGGTGATGATCACCTTGGGGGCGCTCGCCACGACGCGGGGGATCGCGATCTCGGGATCGTCCGCATATGCCGTGGCAAAGGCGCGGTGGGCCTCGGCTTCTAGGTTGTAGTCGAGCTCCTCGAGCACGCGCTCCTTGAGCTCCGCCAGCAGCGGCTTGATCTCCAGGCCGGGGGAGAGGCGTCCGAAAAGCCGTGCGAACCTGGCTAACTGCGTGAAATCCGCCATGAGTGCGGGCCCGGCGCCCGGGTACTGGATCTTGACGGCGACGGTCCGGCCGTCGTGCCAGACGGCCTTGTGCACCTGCCCGATGCTCGCGGCTGCGGCCGGCCGATCGTCGAATTCGACGAACCGCTCGCGCCACCGGCGGCCGAACTGTTCGGCGAGCACCCGATGCATGACCTCGGCCGCCATCGGCGGCGCGGCCTCTTGCAGCCGAGTGAGCGCCGTGCGGTACGGCGCCACGTACTCCTCAGGCATCGCTGCCTCGAAGACCGACATCGCCTGGCCGAGCTTCATCGCGCCGCCCTTGAGGTCGCCGAGCACGGCGAACAATTGTTCGGCGGTGCGTTGTTGCAGCTCGGCTGTGACCGCTTCGGCTGAGCGCCCCGCGATCCGCTTGCCGAGTCCCATGGTCGCGCGGCCAGCGACTCCCAGCGGCAGCGACGCGAGTCGGGCCGTCCGCGCCGCACGTCCCTGCGGGATATCGGTCACCGGGTCATTGTGCCCAACCCGCACTTTGCGCAAGGTGAGCACCGCAGTCGCAGTCGGGGTGCGGCGGCCAGCTGCGCCGGCGCAACCGCCAGTCCGGCAACTGGATCTCGAGGGTGCCCTCGATCGTTGCCGGATCACTGCCGTCGAGGAACGCCAGCGCTTGCAAGCAGGCGACGCCCGCCACGAGAGTCGCAAGGCTGACATCTGACGGTGCGCCGTACTTGGGCGCGATGGCGAGCTGCGCGGCCAGCGCCGACCAGGCACGATCGCGGTCGAGGCGTTGCAGGTCGGCACAGCGCAGGCAGCTGGCAACGCCCGGGAGGGCCAGCGGCCCGACCGCGCCGTGATCGGGGCCGGCCTGGACGACCAGGTGCGCGGCGCCGAGTGCATGCAGGGTGTCCCGCAGGCCGGTGTCGACCGGCGCCTCGGTAGCCAGCACCACGAGGTCCGGACGCAGGTGCAAGGGGCGCGGACTCGCGTCGCACTCCGGCGCCGCACGGGCCAGCGCAGCGGCCGCCGCGGCGGTGAAGCGCTCGCCCTCGTCGGCCGGCAGCACCCCACCCGGCGCCGCCTGGTGCAGCCGAACATCGCCCGCCCCGGAGACCGCCACGTGGCCGACGCCCGCCGCTCCGAGCAGTGCCGCGACGAGCGCCGCCACCCGGCTGTTGCCGACAACGGTGACCGCCGCGCTACGCCGGCCGGCAAGGACGTCCTCGGCACGGTCGCCGTACTGGACTCGCAACGCGGCCAGGTCGGCTGCGAGGCGCGGCACCTTGGTCGCACTGTCGTGCTGTGCCGGACGGGCGCCGAAGCCGGCGGTGGCAAGTGCCTCCAGAGCGGCCGCCGGAATTGTCGCCTCGTCCCCCCGCCGCGCGATCAGACGGCGGACCGCTGCATGATCGACGCCATCCACAACCACCCGGCGGGTGCCGAGCTCGAGCTGGATTTGCCCGGCCGCTCGCCAGAGCAGCCGTGTCGACGGATTGAGCACGATCGCGCGCGGTGGCTGAACCTGTGGATCCAGGTTGTGGATCACGGGACGCCTACGTCACGCGCGGCGGGACGGGCGTGCATCGGCTCACCATGGCAGACACCGCCGGCCGGTGTGCCGGGTTGTCCACACCCCCACCGTGAGCCTCAACTGCAAGTCCACACCTGTGGATAACGTTGTGGACGGCCTGCGAATAACGTGTGGATAGCGGTGCCGGAGTTGTGGACGCTGGTCAACGCGCTGAGCATGCCGCAAAATGCGTCGCCGTGGGCGGCTACCGTCGTCGGCGACGAGCGCTCGCGCGAAGAGCCGGGAGGCACAGTGACGGAGTTGGCTGGCGAGGCGCCCCAAGAGGTCGAGGTGCGGCGAAGCACCCGCCGTCGCCGCACCGTGTCCGCCTACCGCGAGGGTGAGCGAATCGTGGTGCTCATCCCGGCGCGGTTCAGCCGCCGCGAGGAACAGCGCTGGGTCACCGAGATGGTCGAGCGGGTCACCGCCCGGGAGGAGCGCGAACGTACTCGCGGGCCCCGCCGTAGCGACGCCGCGCTGGCCAGGCGCTGCCGAGAGCTGTCGGCTCGCTATCTGAGCGGCAGGGCGGCGCCGACAAGCGTCCGCTGGGTCGACGCGATGCGCACCAGGTGGGCCTCCTGCACGCCGGCCGACGGGACGATTCGCGTGTCCAGCCGGCTGCGTGACGTACCCGGCTGGGTACTCGACTACGTCCTCGTGCACGAGCTCGCTCACCTGCGGGTACCCGGTCACGGGCCGGACTTCTGGCGACTTGTCGCGCGATACCCGCGCGCTGAGCGGGCCCGCGGCTACCTCGACGGCCTCAGCGCCGCGGCGCAGCTACCGATCGACCTGACCGACGATGTGGGCGAGCTCTACTCCGACGAGGCGTCCTGACCCTCGTCGAACGGCGGCGGCAGTGCCTCGGCCGGGCCGACCTTGTCGGCGAAGCCGAGTGGGTCGTCGAGATCGTCCGCATCGGGCAGCAGATCCGGATGCGCCCACACGCCGTCCCGACCACTGACGCCGTGCTTTTCGGTCACCGCCCACCACAGGGCAGCCGCCTCGCGCAAGCGCCTCGGGCGCAGTTCCAGGCCGACGAGCGTCGAGAACGTCTGCTCGGCAGGTCCGCCTGTGGCGCGTCTGCGGCGCGATGCCTCACGCAGCGCCGCAGCGCCGGGCATCCGGTCGCCGGCTGCCGCGAACACGACCGCGTCGACCCAGCCTTCGATCAGCGCCAGCAGCGTCTCAAGCCGGCGCAGCGCCGCCTGCTGTTCTGGCGTCTCCTCCGGCTCGAACATGCCGCCGGTTAGCGCGTTCTGCAGGCTCTCCGGGTTCGTGGGGTCGATTTCCCCCATCGCCCGCTCGATCGCGGAAGCGTCGACGGTAATTCCGCGTGCGTACGCCTCGACGGCGTCGAGCAGCCGCTGCCGTAGCCATGGGACGTGCCCGAACAGCCGCTGGTGGGCCGCCTCGCGCAGCGCGAGGTAGAGCCGCACCTCGTCCAGTGGGCGCTCCAGCCCCTCACCGAACGCCGCGACGTTCTCCGGCAGCATGGCGGCGGTGCCGGCCGCGCCGAGCGGCAGCCCCACGTCGGTGCTCGAAACGACCTCCTGCGCCAGCCCGGCCAGTCCCTGGCCCACCTGCGCGCCGAACATCAGCCCGCCGACCTGATTCATCACACCGGCGAGCGGGCCCGCCTGAGCGCGCATCTCCTCCGGCAGTGATGCCGACATCGCTGCCACCACGCGCGACGCAACCGGGTCGCACAATTTCGACCACACCGGGAGTGTCTTCTCCACCCAGTCGACTCGCGTCCAGGACTCGATAGCTGTGATGCCCGAGGGGAGGTCGGTGGCCCCGTCCAGCCAGGTGTCTGCGAGCTTCAGCGCTTGGGCGACGGCCGCCCGGTCGGCCGGGGTCACCGGCTTATGACTGCCCGCCAGGCCGGAGATCGCGACCTGGCGAGCGAGGTCCCAGTTGACGGGACCACCCGACCACGCCAGCAGCTTCTGCAGCTCGGCGAACAGCGGGATCTTGCCGGTCAGGTCGTCCGGCTCGCTCGGCTCCCGGTCGCTGGCGCCGAATCCGAAGGGCAGGTTGCCGCTCATATGACTCACGGTAGTGCTGACGAACGGCGGCCGGCTGCCGTGCCGAGTCAGCGTTGCGCTCGCAGCGAACGGCCAGCGGTTCGCGTACCGTCAAGTCGTGGCGCAATACGCGTGGGCGCTGTGGCTTGCCGGGCCGGTTGTGGCTACGGCGCTGGCAGCCGTGTGGGTGTGGTTGCGCGGCCGTCCCGCGAAGAAGCCCGGCCCGAAGCAAGCGATGGCTGAGCACCGCGCGTACCTCGAGGCGCTGCGTCAGCTGCCGGTCGACGAGCAGGCTCCGGAACGTGCGGCACCGGCCGCGCGACGGTCAGCCTCGGTCGCCCCGCAGCCACGTTCTACAGTGACGCGGTGAACAGCCCACGTAAGCGCCTCGCTGACACCTCACGATTTCGCGGGGACGCCGCGTGACTCGCCGCGTTCGCACCCTTCTCGTTGCGGGTGTGCTGTTTCTGGTGCTGTTCGTGCTCGCCATCCTGATGCCGGTTCCCTACGTCGTGCTCAGCCCCGGACCGACGCTGAACACGCTCGGCACCGACTCCGACGGCCGCGCGATCATCACCATCACCGGCCGGCCGACGAACCAGACAACCGGCAATCTCAACCTCACAACCATCGACATCCGATCCAGCAGGGTCACCGCCGCCGAGGCGCTGATCGGCTGGCTGCAGCACGACCGGGTCGTCGTGCCTCGCAGCGTGGTGTATCCGCCGGGCCAGTCCGAGCAACAGGTCAACGAACAGGACGCAGCGCAGTTCGCCAGCTCCCAGGACAACGCGACCGCCGCTGCGTTCTGCGAGCTGGGCTACCCCAAAGGCTTCGGTGTCGTCGCCGTCGAGGAGAGCTCCGGCGCCAAAGGAAAGCTTCAGCCGTTCGACGAGCTTGTCTCACTTGACGGCACACCGATTGATTCGCAGCAAAAGCTGGTCGCTGCCCTGGCCAAGCGCCAGCCCGGCGAGACGGTCACAATCGCGTTCAAGCGGCTGGGCAAGCCGAGGACGGCGTCGGTCAAGCTGAGCCAACCGCAGCAGGGCCAGCAGGGCGCAGTCATCGGCATCACGGTCGGCGAGCAGTGCTTTGCGCCGTTCCAGGTCGATCTCGGCCTCGGCGGCCAGATCGGGGGCCCCTCGGCCGGGCTCATGTTCGCACTCGGCATCATGGACAAAGTCGGCAACCGCGATCTCACCAAGGGCAAGTTCATCGCCGGAACCGGTGAGATCGATCCGGACGGCACCGTGAAACCGATCGGCGGCATCCAGTTGAAGATGCTCGCAGCCCGCCGGCAAGGCGCCACGATCTTCCTTGCACCGCAGAGCAATTGCTCGGACGTTCGGGGTGCGATACCGCGCGGCCTCAACGTCATCAAGGTCACGTCGCTGGACACCGCCGTACAGGATCTCCTCGCCGTCCAGAACGGCAA
>JBPYES010000136.1:0-7959 GCA_051984825.1 Jatrophihabitantaceae bacterium | reverse complement strand
ACGCCGAGCACCGGCACGCCCCGTTCGGCCAGGAGCCGCGCCGCCTTGCCGGTACCGCAGCCGACGTCGAGCGCATCGGCGGGGGCGCCCGCGAGCAGGTCGTCGATGAGCGCCGGTGGGTAGCTCGGCCGCACCCGGTCGTACGCCTCGGCCACCGCCCCGAAGGATTCGGCGCGGACCCGATTGGTGTGGACGCGGTCAGTCCGGTTCAACGCGCCACCCCTCTTCGGGAGGACGCGGCGAACGCATCTGCGCCGCGTCGGTCAGTGGCTGTGCGTCGGCGCCCACCAGCGCCTCGAGTGCCGCACCGGCGAGCACCCGGGTCGGGAACGTCGCCGACGCGGCCGCCTGCCGGACTGCCCGCAGCGGCAACCGGCCACGACTGGCCGCCAGCACGATGTTGCCGTAGCGGCGCTTGCCCAGCACGCCGCTGGAGCCGGTGAGCAGTACCCGGGGCAGCACGGGGTACGCCGTCGCGACGACGCGGCGGGTGTACGTGAGTGGCGGCCCGTCGGTCAGGTTAGCCAGCAGCACCCCGTCGGGGCGCAGCACGCGGGCCACGTCCTCGAGGAACTCCTGGGTCGTCAGTTCGCCGGGTACCCGCCCGCCCTGGTAGGCGTCGATGACCATGACATCGGCGCTGCCGGCTCGCATGCCACGCACGCCGTCCCGGCCGTACTGCGGCCGCACCCGAATGCGGGCACCGCGCGGCAACGGCAGCCGGGCCCGCACCAGCTCCACCAGCGCGGTGTCCGGCTCGAGTACGACCTGCGACGACCCGGGCCGGGTCGCAGCGATATAGCGCGGGAACGTGCATCCACCGCCGCCGACGTGGACGACCGCAAGCGGGCCGGGCGGCAGGGCGTCGACGACGTCCGCAGCGCTGCGCAGGTACTCGAAGTCGAGATATGTCGGGTCGTCGAGGTCCACATAGGACTGCCGGATCCGGTCGATCAGCAGCAGCCAGCCCCCGGGGCGGTCGGCATCGGCTAGCAGTTCGGCCACTCCCGACTCGACCGGCACTGACTGCACGGCGCCCAGCCTAACGATCAGCCGGCCCGCGCAATGCCCGCCGCCGCGACGCGGCCCGCGCCGCCAGGCGGGAAAAGCACAGCCCGACATCTAGAATCCCTGTGTGCAGACGGCCACCGCAGATCCGCTGGTCGGCCGCCTTCTCGACGGCAGATACCGGATCCGTGCGCGGATCGCCCGCGGCGGGATGTCGACGGTGTACCGGGCCGTCGACGAGCGGCTCGACCGCCTCGTTGCGGTCAAAATTATGTCCAACGCGCTGTCTGCCGATCCCGCGTTCGCCGACCGGTTCACCCGCGAGGCACGTGCCTCGGCCAAGCTCGCGCACATCAATACGGTTGCCGTCTACGACCAGGGCGCGGAGGACACGGCGTACGGGCGCCTCGTCTACCTGGTCATGGAGCTGGTCACCGGCCGCACGTTGCGCGACCTGCTCCGTGAGCGCGGCAGGCTCCGGCCCGCCGAGGCAATCTCGATCATGGAGCCGGTACTCGCCGCGCTTGCGGTGGCGCACCGCGCCGGGCTGGTGCACCGCGACGTCAAGCCCGAGAACATCCTGCTGTCCGACGACGGCGTGGTGAAGGTGGCCGACTTCGGCCTCGCCCGCGCGGTGGGTGCCGAGGGCACGGCCACCCAGGTCGGCGTGATGATGGGCACCGTCGCGTACTGCTCGCCGGAGCAGGTGACGCGGGGCAACACCGACCCGCGTTCCGACGTCTATTCGGCGGGCATCGTGCTCTTCGAACTGCTCACCGGCCAGGCGCCCTACGTCGGCGACACAGCGATGGCGGTCGCCTACCAGCACGTGCACTCCAGGGTGCCGGCGCCGTCGTCGCAGGTCCCGGGCATCCCCTCGGAGTTGGACGACCTCGTGGTGCGCGCCACCGACAGCGACCCCGCAGGTCGCCCGCATGACGCCGGCGCGTTCCTCGCCGAGGTGGCTGACGTGCGCACCGAACTGGGCCTGCCGGTGGTGCCGGTGCCCGCCCGGCCGCGTCCGAACCCGAACGGCAACCAGCCCGGAGCCACGGCGGACACCGCTGCCGCGCCGGACGTGGGCGCCACTCAGCGCCTGGCCCCCGGCTCCGGCGTGCACCACACGGCGGTCGACACCCCGCTCCGCGTCGCACCGCAGTCGCTGCCGCCGCTGGTCCCGCCGCGGGGACCGATCGGCCAGTCGCCGGTCCCGGCGCGGCGCCCTAAGCGCCGTCGCGGGCTGTTGATCATCATCCTGGTGTTCCTGCTCATCGGCGGCGCTGCGGGGTTCACCGGGTGGTGGCTCGTCGCCGGGCGCTTCACCCGGGTGCCATCGGTCGGCGGCGAGGCCCGCGCAGTTGCCCTGACAGCGCTCCATCGCGCCGGGTTCAACAACGTCACGATCAGCGAGGTCAACGACGACAACATCCCGAAGGACCAGGCGGTCGGCACGCGGCCGGGGGCCGGGAGCCAGGTACGCCGGCACGGTCACGTCACACTGTTGATCTCGATCGGCCCGAAGCTCTACGACATTCCGCAGCTGCGGGGAAAGTCGCAAGGCGACGCCAAGAACGCACTCGGCGCGCTGCCTGTCGACCTCAATACGACACAGCGATTCGACGACAACGTCCCGAAAGACCACGTGATCGGCACGTCGCCGGCCGCAGGCACGCAGGTTCGCGCGCACACGCCGGTGACGCTCATCGTCTCCAGCGGCCCGCAACTGCTGACAGTGCCCGACGTCACCGGCCACAGCCAGGACGACGCGACGAACCAGCTGCAGAACGCCGGCTTCGACGTGAACGCGGTCCAACAGTTCAGTGACAACGTGGATCAAGGCACGGTGATCTCGCAGGACCCGGGCGGGGGCTCGCAGCTGGAGAAGGGACATACCGTCACGATCACGGTGTCCAAGGGCTCCGAGACACTTGCCGTGCCGGACATCGCCACCGGGACTCCGGTCGACCAGGCGCGCAAGACGCTGGAGGACGCCGGCCTGAAGGTGAAGGTGCGCAATATCCTGGGCGGCTCCTCCGGCAGCGTGTTCCAGCTCGATCCGCCGTCCGGAACGCAGGTGCATCGCGGCGACACGATTACCGTGTACGTCTTCTGACCTGCGGCATGTCTAGGGAGCGCTGAGCAATGGTCATCGTGATGGCGCCGGGTGCCACCGAAGCGGAGATCAATACCGTTACGGCGCATATCGACGCGCACGGTGGCAAGGCATTCGTCAGCCGCGGCGTCACCCGGACGATCATCGGCGTGATCGGCACCGAGGACGTGCTCGAGACGCTGGATGTCAGCGGGCTGTCCGGCGTGACCGAGACGATGCGGATCACCGCGCCGTACAAGCTGGTCTCCGCGCAGAACCACCCGCGGCGCACGACCGTGCGGGTGGGCGGTGTGCCGATCGGGCCGGACACGTTCACGCTTATCGCCGGGCCGTGCGCGGTCGAGACAGCCGAGCAGACCCTGGCGTCGGCTCGGATGGCCAAGAAGGCGGGGGCGACGCTGTTGCGGGGCGGGGCGTACAAACCGCGCACCTCGCCCTACGCGTTCCAAGGGCTGGGCGAGGCGGGCCTTGCGATCCTCGCCGAGGTGCGCGACGAGGTGGGCCTGCCCATCGTCACGGAGGTCACCGATGTCGCCGACGTCGACGTCGTCGCCGAGCACGCGGACATGCTTCAGATCGGCACGCGCAACATGCAGAACTTCGGGCTGCTGCAGGCGGTGGGCGCCGCCGGCCGGCCGGTGATGCTCAAGCGTGGACTCACCGCGACGTACGAGGAGTGGCTGATGGCCGCCGAGTACATCGCGCAGCGCGGCAATCTCGACATCGTGCTCTGCGAGCGCGGCGTGCGCGGCTTCGAGCCGACCATCCGCAACATGCTGGACGTCTCGGCCGTGCCGTCGGTGCAGCGGCTCTCGCACCTGCCGGTCATCGTCGACCCGTCACACGCGGCGGGGCGGCGCGACCTGGTGGTACCGCTCGCCCGAGCAGGCATGGCCGCGGGCGCCGACGGGGTGATGGTCGACGTGCACCCGACTCCCGAGACGGCGTTATGCGACGGGGCGCAAGCGCTGGTCGGCGAACTCCTGGACGAGCTGGCCGAGGCGGTGGCAACGATCCCGGCACTGCTCGGCAGGACGTCAGCCGCGCACCTCGCGGGCTAGCAGGGTCGCCAGTTGGTCGCGAAGGCCTGGTAGCTGTGTCGCGTCCGGGCCGGCCGCGGTGCACATCACGAGCAGGTGATCCCCTGCGACAGCGACCGCCTCGACGAGGCTGTCCTGCCGGCACGCGAATGCCGTGGCGCTGATCGTCTTCAGCGAGCCGTCGGCACACGACCCGCGCATGCGGGAAAGCGCCGCGCTGCGCCCCGCGGCGTCTTTGGGCAACGGCACGGTGCTGACCAGGATGCTGCGGGCGCCGCTGGCGTAGGTGCAGCCGCCACTCGGCAGGCCCGACACCGTCCATTGACCGCCCAGCGCGCGAGCCACGTCATGCGCAGCGAACGGACATGCCGCGGTGCTGGACGGTCCCGGAACATCGGCGTTCGCGACCGCGGTCGTCAGCGCGCGGGTGGCTGAGGCGCGCTGCAACACCTTGCACGACGAGACGCTCGCCCCGATGGCAAGGACGGCGCAGACGACGGCCAGGCGGCGTCCGGCGCACGTCATGCGATTCCTCACTCGGGCGGAGCGACGGTGCAGAGCGTCAATCGGCGGCAAGCATGGCAGATCGTCCGCCCGATACGTGCGAGGGGTCAGCGTGTTGCGAGCGGTTCGAGCACCTTGATCGCGTAGTCGATCCCGTCGTCGTCCACGTCGAGGTGTGTCACGAGCCGGATCCGGCGTGGGCTGAGCACCGAGATCAGTACGCCCTGTTCGCGGGCGGCGGCGCCGAGCGCTGCGGCGTCGGCCACGTCGAGCGCCACGATGTTGGTGTCCACTGTGGAGGCGTCAAGGCCCAGGGCCGCCGCGAGGCGCCGTGCCCGAGCGTGATCATCGGCGAGCCGCTCGACGTGATGCGCCAGCGCGTAGCGGCCGGCAGCGGCAAGGATCCCGGCCTGGCGCATCCCCGCGCCGTACCGCTTGCGCCATACCCGCGCCTCGTCGATGCGCCCGCCGGACGAGACGAGCACCGAGCCCACCGGTGCGCCCAGCCCCTTCGACAGGCACACCGACGCAGTGTCGAAACCGGCGGCCAGCGCCCGCAACGGCAGCCCGGTGGCGATGTGCGCGTTCCACAGCCGGGCACCGTCCAGGTGCAGTGCTACGCCGTGCTCGCGGGCCAGCTCGCGCAGGTCGGAAAGCGCGGCCGCGCGCTGGACCGTGCCGCCGCCGAAGTTGTGGGTGTTCTCGACGGCGATCGCCGCAGTCGACACCAGGTACGCGCCGGCGTTCGGCGTGATCAGCGCCGCGATGGCGTCCACGTCGAGCAGCCCGCGGTCGGCCTGCCAGGTGCGGAACGTGATGCCGGAGAACACGGCAGCGGCGCCGGATTCCGCTCGAACGACGTGAGCTGCCGTGTCGCAGATCAGCTCCTTGCCCGGCGGGACGAGCAGCCGCATGCCGAGCTGATTGCCCAGCGTGCCGGAGGGCACGAACAAGCCGGCTTCGAATCCCAGCAGGCCGGCGACCTCGGCCTCCAGGGCGTTGACCGTGGGGTCTTCGCCGTAGACGTCGTCTCCGACGTCGGCAGCGGCAATCGCCGCGCGCATGCCCGGCGTCGGCCGGGTAACGGTGTCGCTGCGCAGGTCGATCATCGGTCCCTCGTCCCGCCGGGTGCGCGAGCGCTCATCCTTCGCGACGCCGCCGATCCGCGACGAGCCGCTCGGCGACGCGGAACGCCAGCTCCAGCGACTGCTCGATGTTCAGCCGGGGGTCGCACGCCGTCTCGTAGCGGCGGGCCAGATCACTTGGCGTCAGCTCGGCGGTGCCGCCGATGCACTCGGTCACATCGTCTCCCGTGAGCTCGACGTGCAGCCCGCCCGGATGCGTCCCCAAGGAATCGTGCACGTCGAAGAAGCCGTCCACCTCGTCGATGATCCGGTCGAGATGGCGGGTCTTGACGCCGGAGGCAGTCTCCTCGGTGTTGCCGTGCATCGGATCGCAGTGCCACACGACAAGGTGCCCGGTGGACTGCACCTTCTCGATGATCGGCGGCAGCAGGTCGCGCACCTTGTCGTTACCCATACGGCTGATCAGCGTGAGCCGGCCCGGCGCGTTATGCGGATCCAGCCGGTGCACCAGCTCGGCCGCGAACTCCGGAGTGGTGCCCGGCCCGAGCTTCACGCCGATCGGGTTGGCGATGCGCGAGACGAAGTCGAGGTGCGCGCCATCGAGCTGACGGGTGCGCTCCCCTACCCAGACGAAGTGCCCGGACAGGTCGTACGCGCGCTCGTTCTCGATGCGGGTGAGCGCCCGCTCGTACTCGAGGATGAGCGCCTCGTGGCTGGCGTAAAGCTCCACGCCTTCGAGCGCGCCGTCATGTACCCCGCAGGCGCGCATGAAGCGCACCGCACGGTCGATCTCGTTCGCCATGTGCTCGTATCGGGCGCCGGTCTCGGTCGTCCGCGCGAAGGCGGTGTTCCACGAATGGACGCGATCGAGCGCGGCCAGTCCGCCACCGGCGTAGGCGCGCAGCAGGTTCAGCGTGGTGGCCGCGGTGGAGTACGCACGCAGGATGCGGTGCGGGTCAGGGGTGCGCTCGTCCGTCAGGTCGTTGATCATGTCGCCGCGATAGGACGGGCGGCCGGTCGCGTCCACAGTGGACGATCGCGGCTTGGCGTACTGCCCGGCGACGCGCCCGAGCTTGACGACCGGCATCGACGCGCCGTACGTGAGCACGACGGCCATCTGCAACAGCACGCGAACCTTGCCGGCGATGTCGGCTTGCGAGCTCGTCGCGAACGTCTCGGCGCAGTCTCCGCCCTGCAGCAGGAACGCCTCGCCGCGCGCCACGGCGCCCAGCCGCTCGCGGAGCTGGTCGACTTCGCTCGCCACGACCAGCGGCGGGAGCCCGGCCAGGGTGCCGGCCACCTCACGCATTGCGGCCTCATCCGGCCACTCCGGCTGCTGCGCAGCCGGGCGGGTACGCCAGATGTCCAGGCCGAGATCGTCGGCAGTGCTTACCACCTCGCTAGCCTAACCGGGTGCCCCTGCTCGCCGTCGCAGACGACGTACAAGCCGCGTTCCCGGAGCTACACATCGTCGGGGTCCACGTCGAGGGCCTGGACAACCACGGCAGCTGGCCGGACGTCGAGGAACGACTCGTCGCCATCGAGCGGTCCGGGGCACCGATCGACGCCGACGATCCGCGCATCGCCAGCTGGCATGCCGCGTACCGCCGCTTCGGGACGAACCCACGGCGGCAGCGTCCCAGCGTCGACGCCCTCACCCGGCGCCTCGCCCGCAGCGGACACCTGCCGCGGATCAGCCCGTTCGTCGACGCGTACAACCTGGTGTCGGTCTCGCACGTGGTCCCTGCCGGCGCGTTCGACCTCGACCGCGTCGACGGCGACGCCGTCGTGCGTTTCGCCCGGCCCGGCGACGTGTTCACGCCGCTTGGCGAGCCGGACACGATCGAGGAACCGCACGAGGGCGAGGTGATCTACGCCGATGCGGCCGGTGTGCTGACCCGGCACTGGAATCACCGCGACGCGGATCGCACCAAAGTCACCGCCGAGTCGCGGCGGGTGCTGGCGGTGCTCGAGGCGGTCGAGAGCGCGCACCATGCAGCGGTCGACGCGGCGGCCGGCGATCTGGCGGCGCTGCTGGCTCCGCACGCGAAGGCCGTCACAGTCCTAAGGTTGGCCGCGTGAGCAACCTCGATCGCACGCCGGATCTGACCGTGTGCGGCGGCCGAGCAGGCGTCGCGACAGCACCGGTGCACGAGGTGTTCGCCGGTCGCGAGGTACTGCTCGGCGAGAGCACGCAGGTGCGCCGGCT
>JBPYES010000135.1:0-3926 GCA_051984825.1 Jatrophihabitantaceae bacterium | reverse complement strand
ACGAGCCGACCACCGGCGCGTCCAACGACATCGAGAAGGCCACGAAGCTCGCGCGCGCAATGGTGACGGAGTACGGCATGAGCTCCAAGCTCGGCGCCGTCAAGTACGGCGTGAACGAGTCCGAGCCGTTCCTCGGCCGCGATTACGCCCACCAGCGCGACTACTCCGAGGACATCGCCGCCGACATCGACTCCGAGGTGCGCGACATGATCGAGGCGGCGCACGACGAGGCTTGGGAAATCCTGGTTCAGTACCGGGACACGCTTGACCAGATGGTGCTGGAGCTGGTCGAGAAGGAGACCCTGAACAAGGAAGACCTCGAGCGCATCCTCGCGCCGGTACGCAAGCGGCCACCGCACAACACGTTCACCGGGTTCGGCAAGCGGACCCCGAGCGATCGCCCCCCGATCGAGATCCCACCCAGTGCGAGGTCGAACGGGCTGGTCAAGGGCGCCGCGCCCGTCGGCCAGTCGAACCAGGCACCGGCTCCGGACCAGGCCGGATCGAGTCAGGGATATGGCCCGACCCAGACGTACGGGTCGCGCCACTCCTACAGCGATCCTGTGGGTCAACAGCCACCCTACGGCGAGCAGCCGACGGGGCTGCTCCCGCCGGTCGCACCGCCGCCCGCCGGGTACCCGAACTACCCCGAGCGGGCACAGCCTCCGGGGCCCGATCAGACCCGTGAGTGATCCTGCCGCCGGTGTTGACCTGGCGCGCGCTGAGGCCGCAGTCCGTGAGCTGCTGATCGCGATCGGCGAGGATCCGGACCGGGACGGGCTCAAGCGCACACCGGAGCGGGTCGCGAAGGCGTACGCCGAGATGTTCGCGGGGCTGTCGGTAGCCGATCCGGACGCCGTGCTCGAGACGACGTTCGACGCGAACCACGACGAGCTCGTACTCGTGAAGGACATCCCGCTGTACTCGATCTGCGAGCACCACCTCGTGCCGTGGCACGGCACCGCTGCGGTGGGCTACATCCCGGGTGAGGACGGGCGGATCACCGGCTTGTCGAAGCTCGCCCGCGTCGTCGACCTCTATGCAAAGCGCCCGCAGGTGCAGGAGCGGCTGACGTCCCAGGTGGCTGACGCGGTCATGCGGCGGATCGAGCCGCACGGCGTCGTCGTGGTCATCCAAGCTGAGCACCTGTGCATGGCAATGCGCGGCGTGCGCAAACCCGGATCGACCACCGTGACCTCCGCGGTGCGCGGCATCTTCAAGGACGATCCGCGCAGTCGCGCCGAGGCGCTCAGCCTTATCTTGGGCCGGTGAACCGATCCTGCGCGATCGGGGGAGGACGCTGATGAGTTCGCTCCCGCAACGCTCGGATCGCATCGCCGTCATGGGTGTGCTCAATGTCACGCCGGACTCCTTCTCCGACGGTGGCCGGTACGTGACGCCGGACGACGCCGTGGCGCACGCGATCCGAATGCGTGACGAGGGCGCCGACGTGATCGACGTCGGGGGTGAGTCGACGCGGCCGGGCGCGGAGCGAGTGGCGGCGTCCGTGGAGACCGCGCGGGTGCTGCCGGTGATCAAGGCGCTCGCCGCCGAGGGCATCGTGGTGAGTGTCGACACCTACCGGGCGGCCGTCGCGGCAGCGGCACTCGAAGTCGGCGCGCAGGTGATCAACGACGTCTCCGGCGGACTCGGCGACCCTGACATGGCCCGGGTGGCCCGAGACGCGGGTTGCCCGTGGGTGCTCATGCATTGGCGCGGGCACAGCAAGATCATGCGGGAGCTGGCCGTCTACTCCGACGTCGTCAGCGACGTGCGGCGCGAACTGCTCGCCCGCGTCGACGCTGCGGTGGCCGCCGGCATCGATCCGGATCAGCTCGTGATCGACCCGGGCCTCGGCTTCGCCAAGACAGCCGAGCACGACTGGCAGCTGCTGCGGCGCCTCCCCAGGTTCGTCGAGCTCGGACTGCCGGTGCTGATCGGGGCGTCGCGCAAGTCGTTCCTGGGCCGGCTGCTCGCCGCGCCGGACGGCACGCCCCGTCCCGTCGGCGACCGCGAGGACGCCTCCACCGCGATCACCACCTACGCAGCGCTGTGCGCTGTGTGGGGGGTGCGCGTGCACGACGTCCGTCCCAACGTCGACGCAGCCCGAGTGGTGGCGGCACTGCAATGAGCCTGGACCGGATCACGATCACCGGCCTGCGGGTGCGCGGTTACCACGGCGTGTACGACGTCGAGCGGCGCACGGGGCAGGACTTCATCGTCGACGCCGTGCTCGAGGTGGACGTCGCCAAGGCGGCTGCCTCCGACGATGTTGCGCACACCGTCCACTACGGCGAGCTGGCTGAGGCGCTGGCAGCGATGGTTGCCGGTGAGCCGGTCAACCTGCTCGAGACGCTGGCCACACGGCTGGCGTCCGTCTGCCTGGAAGACAGCCGGGTCGCCGCCGCCACGATCACCGTGCACAAGCCACAGGCACCGATCACAGTTCCGGTGAGTGACCTGTCCGTCACGGTCAGGCGGACACGCGCATGAGTACAGCCGTGCTGTCTATCGGGTCGAACGTCGGCGACCGGCTGGGGCACCTGCAGTCGGCAGCGGATGCCATGCGCCCGTGGTTGCGTGCCGTGTCGCCGGTGTACGAGACCGAGCCGTGGGGCCCCGTCGCGCAGGACGACTACCTCAATGCGGTGCTGCTGGTCGCCGATGCCAACGCTCGGCCCGCCGACTGGCTCGATCGTGCGCACGCGGCCGAACGAGCCGCCGGCCGCACCCGGGAGACTCGCTGGGGTCCGCGCACGCTCGACGTCGACCTTGTGACCGTGGACGACCTTCGCAGCGACGATCCACGGCTGACGTTGCCGCATCCGCGCGCAGCGCAGCGGACGTTCGTGCTCGTACCCTGGCTCGCGGTTGACCCGGAGGCCCAACTGGCCGGGCGTGCGGTGCGCGACCTGCTCGCCACCTTGCCGTCCGGCGACGTCCGCCCACGTCCAGATCTGGTTGTGGCATAGGTCATGTCGGTTCCGATGCGCCGCACCAACCTCGGCGACCTCGCGGTCCCGTTCCTCATCATCGGCGGCACCGCCTACGTACTGCTGCGCCTGTCGTACGACTCGATGCCGCCATTGTCGATCTACGTGCCAGTGCCGCTTGCACTGCTGGCCATTGTGGAACTCATCACGGCACGCAGAGTGCGCGCCGCGGTGCGTCACGACCCGCACGCCCGGCCCATGCCTGCGATCGTGATCGCTCGCTGCGTGGCGCTGGGCAAGGCGTCGGCGCTGGTGGCCGCCGGCGTGGTCGGGGCGGCGGGTGCGTTGATCGCGCGAGTGGTTCCCGACGCCGGAATGGTGCACGCAGCAGCCAACGATCTGCGAGTGGGGATCTTCCTTATAGTGGCGGCACTGTTACTGCTTGCAGCCGGGCTGTTGCTGGAGCGTGCCGGGATCGACCCCAGCCAACGGCGACCCCCTACAGTCGGCAGCTAGCCGGAAACAAAACGAAGCAACCGCGAAACGCCACGCGTACTCCACCTCGCTACACTCTCTGCCTATGTCGGCCCTCGCAGCGCGTTCCCATCCGCGCGGGGCGCTTCGCACCCTGGGCATGCTGTTCGCATTGGCCCTCGGCGGCGTTGCCGTTTACCTCGTCGTGGTTGGGCATACTCAAAAACAGGTTCAGGTCGGCTTGCTCGTCGGCCTGTGGGGGCTCCTGCTGGGTGCGTTCTCGTTGTTCGGCGCGCGGCGTGGCGATGCCGACGAGGGCGAGGTGCAGCACGCTCGTGGCGAGCGCGCGCTTGTGCGACGCAGCGAGCATGAACAGCAACTCGCCGTGATGGTCCGTCGCGAGATGGAACGGGTGTTGCGCGACGAGCTTTCTCAGCTGCGCAGCGAGGTGTCCGGACTGCGCAACGACCTCGTCGAGAAGGTCAACGGGCAGCTGCGTCTGGAACGTATTGAGACGAC
>JBPYES010000134.1:0-5199 GCA_051984825.1 Jatrophihabitantaceae bacterium | reverse complement strand
GCTGGCGCTGCGACCGGTCGCCCGCACACCGGTGGTGGTGATCGAGCTGCTGGCTCTGCCGGTCGGATACAGCCTCGGCTTCCAGGCCGGCCTGATGGCGTACGGGGCGCCGATCATCGTCAGCGCGCTCGCCGTGCTCTACCTGCTGTTCACGCCGCCGGCCCGCAAAGCCCTCGACCGCGAGACGCCTTCCTGACGAGGGTCACGCCTCGGGGTTCGGCAGATTCCACCGCTGCACCACCGGGGACCCATGCTCCCTGCCCAGCACGGACGGCGCTGCTGTGCCCAGCGCCAGGTGCTGCCCGCCCACGGCAGGCAGGCCGATCCAGCGAGCGCCGATGACGCGGCTGATGTGTCCGTGAGCGATCAGCACGACGGGGCCGTCGTCCAGGTAGGGCAGCGCGCGGCGCAATACGCGGTCGGCTCGCGCGCCGACCTGTGCGGCCGTCTCGCCCTCGGGTAGCGGATGCGTCCACAGCGACCAGCCCGGCACGCGCTCACGGATCTGGGCCGTCGTCAGCCCTTCGTACTCGCCGTAGTCCCACTCGGTGAGGTCGTCGTCGATGGCGTCGACCGAGAGGCCTGCCAGCTCTGCGGTGTCCACCGCCCGGCGCCTCGGGCTGCACAACACCAGGGACGGGCGCAGTCCGGCCAGCTGCTGTCGAAGCGCGACGGCCTGCTTCTCACCGCGTGGCGTCAGCGGCAGGTCGGTGCGGCTGGTGTGCCGACCGGACCGGCTCCACTCCGTCTCCCCATGCCGGATGAGCCAGAGCGCGGTTGTGTCCGGGACCGGGCCGGGCATGACGAAGGCCGGCTCCGTAGCAGAGCCGGCCCCGCCGTAATCGCTCACGCCTTCTTGGTCTCCCAGAAGATCTTGTCGATTTCAGCGATGAGATCGAGCAGCTTCTGTCCCTCGGCGGGATCGATGCTGCCCTTGCCGCCCGCAGCACCGGCGGCCTTTGTGGCTCGGTTGAACAGGTCGTGTAGGTCGGGGTACTTCTCGAAGTGCGGCGGCTTGAAGTAGTCGGTCCACAGCACCCACAAGTGGTGTTTGACGAGTTCGGCCCGCTGCTCCTTGATGATCAGCGCGCGGGTGCGGAAGATCGGATCCTCGTTGCCTTGGTACTTCTCCATGATCGCCTTCACCGATTCGGCCTCGATCCGTGCTTGCGCCGGGTCGTACACGCCGCACGGCAGATCGCAGTGCGCATAGGCAGTAATCGTCGGGCGGAACAGTGGCATCGCCATGACCTCCTGCAGGGATTGTCAGTCGTATAAGCCTCTCGGCCGACCCTACTCCCGGCGCTCGGGCACCATAGGTCCCGTGCTGCCTTGGCAGATCGTGCGTGTGGCCGGTCCGTCGATGGTGCCGACGCTCTACGACGGTGATGTGGTGATCGTGCGGCACGGTGCGCCGATCCGTTCCGGCGACGTGGTGCTGGCGCGGTTTCGCAGCATGCCTGATCGCTTTGTGCTCAAGCGCGCCGATCGGCCGGACGGGGCCGGCTGGCTGCTGCGCAGCGACAACGACGCAGCAGGCGGTGACAGCCGCAGTCACGGTGTGGCCGACGTCCTGGGCCGAGTGGTGCTGCGGCTGCCGGGCCGGCGTGGCTGGCTGCCGCAACGCGTGGGGTAGGTCACGCAGACCGGCAGCCGGAGGTCGTGCAAGACTGACCGGTGGGCAACCCCCGCATTTCCATAAGCGGCGCCGCACCCCTGGCCCCGAAGGCTTACTTCGAAGATGGGGGCCACACAGTGCAATTCGATCCGTCCACTCCTGTGTTCCAAGCCCATGAGGGCGGCAAGCTGGCCATGCGCAGCAAGATTGCGCTGACCGACCGACGATCGCTCTCCCTTGCGTACACGCCCGGCGTTGCCGATGTGTGCACGGCGATCGCCGGCGACGGGGCCCTGGCCCGGCGTTACACATGGCGGTCGCGACTGGTGGCCGTGGTCAGCGACGGCACCGCCGTCCTGGGCCTTGGCAACATCGGCCCCGCCGCGGCGCTCCCGGTCATGGAGGGCAAGGCGGCGTTGTTCCGGGAGTTCGCCGACGTCGACGCCGTGCCAATCGTGCTCGACACGACGAACGCCGACGAGATCGTCCGCGCCGTGCAGCACATCGCGCCGTCCTTCGGCGGCATCAACCTCGAAGACATTTCCGCACCGCGCTGTTTCGACGTTGAGCAGCGGTTGCGCGAGAGTCTCGACATTCCGGTCTTCCATGACGACCAGCACGGCACTGCTGTCGTCGTGCTCGCCGCGTTGCGCAACGCCGCTGCCATCACTGAACGCACGATGGGCGAGCTGCGTGTGGTGATCTCCGGTGCTGGCGCGGCGGGTGTGGCCTGCACGAAGATCCTGTTGGCGGCGGGTGTCGGCGACATCTCGGTGGCCGATTCCCGTGGCATTGTCCACAGTGGACGGTCCGATCTCACTCCGGTGAAGGCCGAATTAGCGTCCCTGACGAATCGCGCTGGCCTTACCGGATCTCTGACCGATGCCCTGCCGGGTGCCGACGTCTTCGTGGGCGTGAGCGCCGGCGTCATCGACGAGGTCTCGGTGGCGCAGATGGCGCCCAAGGCGATCATCTTCGCGCTGGCCAACCCGACGCCGGAGGTGGCACCCGAGGTCGCACACCGGCACGCGGCGGTGGTCGCGACCGGCCGCAGCGACCTGCCCAATCAGATCAACAATGTGCTGGCGTTTCCGGGTGTCTTCGCCGGGGCGTTCGACGCGGGCGCGCGGACGATCACCGAGAACATGAAGCTGGCCGCGGCGACGGCGATCGGCGAGGTGGTGGCCGGCGAGCTGGCAGTTGATCGCATCGTGCCCACCCCATTCGATCCGCGCATCGCGCCTGCGGTGGCGGCTGCGGTCGCTGCCCAAGCCCGGCTCGACGGGGTAGCCGACCCCAGCTGAAACGAGTTTGTCGGTCAAGCCACGACGAGCTGGCGGGTGGCTGCCGCCGCGCGGTCGAGGCGCTCCCATGTTGTCGCCAGGCGGCGCACGCCCTCGCGCAGCTGCTCAGGCGGCAGCGCGAACGGGATGCGCAGGAACCGCTCCAATGTGCCGTCGACGCCGAACCGCGAGCCGGGTACGAGCTGCAGGCCGTGCTGCGCCGCGGTGAGCGTCAACGACGTGCACAGTGGAGCATCCAGCTCGGCCCAGAGCGACATGCCGCCCTCGGGCGCCGCAACGTGCCACTGCGGTAGGTGTTCTGACAAGGCATCGACGAGCGCGTCGCGCTGCTCCCGCAGTTGCTCGCGGCGGGCGTCGGCGATGTCGTCCAGGCGTTCCAGCAAGGCGACGCCGAGCAGCTGGTCCATGATCGAGCCGGCCAGATCGGTCGCGGCGCGCTGGACCGCGAGGCGTCGGATGAGATCGGCCGAGGCGCGGATCCAGCCCAGGCGCAGCCCGCCCCAGACCGGCTTCGAGAGCGACCCGAGCGTGACCACCGACGAATCGAGGACAGCGGTCGGCCGGCGCGGTCCGGCGAATCCGAGCTCGACGAACGTCTCGTCGATGACGACAGTGGTGCCCGTGTGGCGGGCGACGCGCAGCACCTCGCGGCGTTCGCGCTCGCCGACCAGCATGCCGGTGGGGTTGTGGAAGTCGGGGATCAGGAAGGCGAGGCGCGGCGACGTCTGGCGCAGCGCCGCCTGCATCTGGCCCACATGCCAGCCGTGCTCCGCCGACACCGGGACCGGGACCACCCGAGCGCCGTTCGCGCGCAGGGCGTCCAGCGCTCCGGGGTAGGTCGGCAGCTCGGTGAGCACTCGGTCGCCCGGGCCGGCGAGCAGCCGTAGCAGCATGTCGAACCCGTGCAGCGCGCCGTTCGTGATGAGTACCTGCTCGGGTTGCGTGGCAAGGCCCCGTGCGGTGAAGCGGGCGGCGACCGCCTCGCGAAGTTGCGGCAGGCCGAGCGGGTTGTAGCCCGTGCCGGCGGCAAGCGGCGGCAACCACGTGACTGCGCGGGCCACCGCGTCGGCCAGCTCGGCGGGGGGTGCCGGTAACGCGGCGCAGGACAGGTCGATCTCGTCGACGGGACCGGCCGGCGCCGGTGACCAACGTCCGGGAGAGACCCGGCGGGCAGTCGGCGGCACTGTGACGAAGCTGCCGGCGCCGGTGCGGCTGACCAGGTAGCCGCTGCTGCGTAGCGCGTCGTACGCAGCAGTGATGGTGGCCCGACTGAGCGCCAGATGTTTGGCCAATTCGCGTTCGGAGGGCAGTCGCGTCTCCGGTGCGATCCGCCCGTCCAGGACGAGCGCCGTGATGCCGTCGGCGAGCGCGTTGTACACGGGGCCGGGGGCGTAACGCAGATCAGGAAGGAGCTGGGCGAGCGCGCGCCCGCTAACCCGGACGAGAGGAGTCACCAGGCCATCCTCGCACGGAATTGGCCTGGCGTCGCCGACAATGGCATGTGGATCGGACTGGTCCCGTGCGCCCTCTCGTCTGTCTGATACTGTCATTTACAGATACTTACGGTATCGATGATTGGGAGGTGATCGTCGTGATCACGCTGACCTGTCTCGGAGCGGCCATGCTGGTGGTCGCGCTTGCTGCGCTAGCCGCTGTGGCCACGCACTCCGGCAATGATCACCACGACCGCTCGTCGAGCAGTCCCAACTGACCAGGGCGGTCAAGCTGCTGTGACGCCGCCAACGTGGGAGCCGTCGCGGACATCCAGCTCACGCATGAGGCGCTCGCCGTCGACCAGGATCGACGTGAGCAGTCGGGTGGTCCCGTCGTCCGATACGGACAGGCTGCGCAGCGATGCGGCGACCCGGTCGCGCGAGGCGAGGGCGTCGCGGTGCGCACTGACAGACCTGTCGCGCTCGTCGAGCAGTTCCGGGCGCTCCTGCAGCCGGCCGAACGCGGTCACCTGCACCTGGAGGTTGTGCAGCAGATCGGCGAGCGCGGCGAGCACCGGCGCGAGCCCAGGATCACGTAGCTGGGCGTCCAGGTCCAGCATCGAGCGGACCATGCCACGCGTCTGCGTCACGGCATGTTCGAACGCCAGCTGCGCCTGGCCGATGCGCTGCAGCCGTTCGAACTCCGCGCGGGCCCGGTGGTTGAAGCGCAGGCTCTCCTCTCCCTTGCCGACCGTGGCGTCGGCCGCCTGCACCGTGTCGGCAATCTCCCGGGCCCGGCGGAGCCAGCGCTGCACAATGTCGCGATCCGGGGATTTGGTGAGCT
>JBPYES010000133.1:0-14108 GCA_051984825.1 Jatrophihabitantaceae bacterium | reverse complement strand
CGCAGTCCTGATCGGCGAGTGGTCTCCGGCGTCGACCCGAACCCTGCGACGTCCGGTGGCCGGTGCAGATCCGGCTCCGGACCCACGAGGATCACCGCGTCCGGAGCGACGTCCTCTCCGGGCGTGGGTTCGGTGACTTGCGGGCCAGCTTCGGTGGCCGCGGCTGCCTGGCTGACACTCGCACCGACGGCAGCCGCGACCCCGGCAGCCAGGGTCGTCGCGAATCCGCCGCCCGGCTCCGATTCCGCGCCGGCCGGCTTCACCCTGACGCAGTCCCCGACATATACCGAGAGCCAGTTGCCCGATGGATAGAGTCCCAGCGCCTTACGCGCCGACGAAATGATCTCTAGGTTCCCAGAAACGATCTTGTAGCTGGCGCCACCGCGGAACACCTCGCGCGTCGACGGCGCGCCGTTCTCGTCACGGACGGTGACGACCGAGATCGTCATGGGCACATGCTAGCTGTTTGGTGGTACGGCGAGAGCGCGACGAAGTCACGGACCGGACGTTTCGAGGGCCGAAGGCAGCGCCCCGCCGAGTCAAGCGCGATGGTGGGCCGACGGTTAGACCGATGCGGAGGGCGGGAACCCTCAAGACAGGGGACCGCAGGCGATGCGCACCACTTTTGCCTGAATGCAACCGATGCGTGACTCAGCAGGCTATGTGGTGCCCGCAGTCGAACGGTGTCGTGGAAGGAGCCGGCGTGCGATATTCCAATGACCGGTTCGTGGAGTCGGTAACCAACCAAGCGTTCGTCGCATCCGCCGCCCCGTACCTGGTGCTCGACCGCGAATTGCGCATTCGGGCGGTCAATCCCGCCTACGAGCAAGCGACCTTGCAGCCTGCGTCCGCGCTGCTCGGCTGCAACGTGTTCGACGCATTCCCCGACAACCCGGAGACGCCGGACTCCCACTCGGTCGCCAACCTCACCCGGTCGCTCGAGACGGTGCTGCGACTCGGCCGCCGCGACAGGATGGCTATACAGCGCTACGACGTGCCCTCACCCACGCGGGACGGCACATTCCTCCGCAAGGTATGGAGCCCGACCAATTCTCCATTACGCGACGCCGACGGCACGATGGGTGTGCTGCACCATGTGGAGGACGTGACCGCCATGGTCGGGCCCGGCGTTGGCGCCGGCGAGACTGCTATCGATCGCAGCACCGTGGCGGAGTTGGTTGCCGCGCTGGCGCGCGAACAGCGGGCCAGCTCGGCGTTGGACATAGAGAACGCGAACCTGCGTATCGCACTGCAGACCAACCGCCAGATCGGCATGGCGGTGGGGATCATCATGTCCCGCCACAAGGTCACCGAGGCAACGGCGTTCGGCATGCTCCGCGAAGTGAGTCAACACACTCACCGGAAAGTGCGGGACATCGCGCTCGACATTATCGAACAGGGCTATCTACACGTCTGACGAACAACCGGCACGGCTTCGGCGGCGCACGCGTGACAACAGCGCCGTCTGCCCTTGAGAATGGGCTCGGCGCGCTGACCGGCAGTCGGCTGGTTACCGCGCCGCATCAGCCATGACGGTCACCGAATACCTCGTCTTGTTCGCACTGGTCGCGATCATGGCGCGGGCTTGCCCGGCCCGGGTGATGCGTCGCTGATTGCTGCGGGGACGCTGGCGGGCGAGGGTCGCGTCTACGTCGGTACGGTGCTGGTGGTCTCCGGTGTGGCGTGGATGCTCGGTTCGCTCGCGGGCTAGGCGCTCGGCATTCGCAAGGGGCGTGGGCTGCTCGATCATCCAGGCCGGTGGGAGAAGTCCCGTCTCCGACTGCTCGACAAGGGGGATCGCGCCTTTACCGGGCACACGTTCGGCGCGTCGGTGACGATGCCGGCGTTCGTCTCGGGAATCTTCCGGGTCCCGCTCGGAATGTTCGTGCTTGGCGCCGTGGTCGCTGGTGTCGGTTGGATCGGCATGTAGGTCGGGCTCTCTTACTTCCTCGGCGCCGAGATCGCGGTGCGGATCGGGCAGGCCGGAACCCGCCTACTGCTCGGGGTGATCGTGATCGTCGGTGTTGGGCTCGGACTCAGGCTCGCCTACTCACACTGGCGGGCCGCACACCAGCACCGCCCTGCATAACCGGGGCCAGAGCCGAGTGCAACGATCACGGATCGAGTCCTACGCCGACGCACCGATAGGCCGGTAGCTCAGGCCGCTATCAGCATGGGCCTGTCTAGCGACCAGCTGATGTCGGTGAGCCTGCCTTCCTCTTTCCGGGCCTCGCCTCGCTGACGATGTCCTCGGCCGATAGCTCGCCCGGCACGTAGCCCGGCAGTCTCGAGGCCGGGAAGATCGCCAACAACGAGATCGCGCCCACGATCAGGAACGACGCCCGCAATGCGCGAAGCCTCGCGTCCTCGTTGATCGCCACCGCCTTCTCCACCTGCGCCGGCGTCGCCGAGGTTGCGCCGAGCACACCCCTCAGCTCGCTATTGGTGACGAAGTCGGTGCCACCGGAAACGGCCCGTATCTCGAGCTCGTGCGGCAAATCGGACCGGCTGAAGGCGGAGGCGAGGAACATGCCCAACAAGCCGACCGCCACCACGCTGGCGAACGCCGCGCCCAGCGCGTTCGAGACGTTGTTCGCCACGCCGCGCAACGCGCCCACGTCGCCGGCCAGTCGTTTGGGAGAGGAGGACACGAGAACGTTGAACAGCAGCGTGAGAAGTGTGCCTTCACTGATGCCGACGAGGAGCAGGCCGAAGATGACCCCGACGGTGCTCCAGGTCTTGCCGAGGGTGATGGCGACAACGACTAGACCGATCGCGATCAGGATGAAGGAGGCGACACCAAGGCTGCGGGGTGAGTAGCGGTCGTACAGTCGCACCGAAAGGACGCCCGCGGCCGCGACAGCAATCGCATACGGCAGGATGGCCACCGCCGAGGCCAGGGGCGTGCGGCCTTGGGCGATCTGGACGTAGAGCGGGATGAGAAAGCCCACCGCGAGACTGAGGCTGCCGGCAACGAGAAACGCGACGACCGCATTCTTCTCCTCCTTGCTGTCCAATACCTCCATCGCAAGCAATGGCTGCTTGTCGGCCGCCACGCGTCTGTGGGACCACGCGAAGAACGCCTGGCCGAGCACGATCCCCACGAGGATGAAGATCGGCGCCGGCGATACCCGCAGCAACGAGAACGGTGCCGCAGTGTTCGCTACCAGCGGTCCCCACGTTTGGAGGTTGTTGAAGCCAAAGAGGATGAACGCGATCGCGGCAGCCGAGAGAACGACCCCGAAAAGGTCGATCCTGATGCGGGGTTGGCGGCTAATCGGCGTCAGGCGAAAACTCAGAACGAGGACGACGACTGCCATCACGACAATCAGCCAATACGAGTAGCGCCAGCTCAAGGCCGTCGCGAGGAAACCAGCGATGACAAAGGTGACAGCGCTGGCGACCGCGGGGATACCCGCCAGCACACCCAGTGCCGTTGCCTGCTGCCGACCGTGGTAGTTCGCGGCGATCAGCACCACCAACGTCGGAACGAGCGCGGCGGCGGCAACTCCCGCGATCGCCTGGGCAGTGTTCATCACGCTCGCGTTGGTGCTGGTCGCCATCAATGCCATCGAAACGCCGTGCGCGACGACGCCTGCCTGGAACACGCGCAGCTCGCCTACCAGCTTGCCGATCTTCGCACCGAGCATGACGAACGCGGCGACGAACAACGAGTAGAAGAGGAGCGCCGTCGCGGCGGCCGTCGCCGGCACGTTCAAGTCTTTGGAGATCGGCCCGAGCGACACGGGCAAGACGCTGACGTTGATGGCCATCTGAAGTTGAGCGAGGACGATGACGATCAATGGAAACCAAGGCGCCCTAGAAAGACGTTTATCCTCGACGGCTGAGCCGGCAGTCGGATCCGGCCGTGTTGTCATGTGATCCACTTCTGATGCTGTAGCCCCGTGCTGGTTTGCCCTTGCTCAGTCATCACGATGTACGAGCGCCTTCCGTCACCGAGCACTGCACTTCGGTCACTGGTCATCCGCACGAATCAAGCGGCAGCTGCGTACGCCCATCCTGGCATGGCCGCTGCCGCGCCATGTGTCGGCCGGACGTCGCTCAGCCGGACAACGCTTGCAGGACGGCCAGGTTGCCGGAGGTGATGCCGTCCACGCCCAGTTGCAGCTGCTGATTGAGGTGTTCCCCGTCGTCGACGGTCCAGGCCAGGACGAGCAAGTTGCGTGCGTGCCCCCAGCGCACCAGGTTGGTGTCGACGAGCCCCTGGAACACCGAGATGCCGCCTACGGCATTTGTCAGCGCGCGGTCACTTCGAATCTGGGCCACTGCGTGCGGGAACGCGACGCTGAACAGCAGTGTGATGGTCGCGGGCAGGCGAGGACGTAGGTACTCGATCGCGGCGGCATCCCGGGTCGACACCATCACCGAATGGCCGGGGTGCTCGTCCAGGAATCTGACCAGCGAGTCCAGCAGGCCGCGGCCCGACTGCTGGAGATCGAGTTTGATGATTTTCGCGGCTGCAGCGTGCTGCCAGGCGCTGGCAAGTGTCTGGCCCTGGAATACCAGCCCGGCCAGCCACGGCCAGCCGTGGGCACGTCCGGCGACCAGTCTGCCGCGTGCTCTGATCACGTCGATTTCGATGACGTCGGCGCCGTACCTGAGGGCAGTGGCGGTCGTCCCGGCGTTGTTCCCGGCGTTGTGCGCGACGCCAAGTACTTGCCGGGCGGGGACGGCGACCGGCGGCGACAGCGGGCGATAGATCTGGTCGGGCGGCGCCGCCCCGGTGTAGATGCGCACCCAAGGCCAGGAGATGACGACGGCGATGACCACGACTGTCGCGATTGCACCCGCAATAAGGAGACGTTTGCGGTTCACAACGAAGACCGCATCCGGTCTCGGCCCACAGCAGTGGTCACCATCGCGCGCGCCCCAAGGCCGGCGAAACTGTCCCTTCGCAGGGTCTCCGAAGCTTCCCGCCACCGCAAGGTCCGAGACGCGAGGCGTGTCGCTCGAGTCCGGCGCTGTTGTGAGCAGACGCGCCGATGAGCGGGAGTGGACTCGGTGGAGAACTCGTTACGACACTGTCAATGTGCCCCCCACCGAGCTGCCCGTTCTTGAACACGCGCCAGTGCGGCTTCGCCCTTGGCGAGACAGCGACGCTGCGTGGTCGCATCGGTCGCATCGGATCCCCTCATCCCACTGATCACGACCGTCCCGACCGAGGCATCGCCCGAGAACGTCGCCGCGTACGTGCAACGGCAGCATCGCCGATTCGAGGAGGGATCCGGCTACTCGTTCGTCATTGCGGACAGTCGTTCCGACGAAGGGGTCGGCAACATCGGCTTGTGGACGAGCATGATCGCCAGTGGGCGTGCGTCTACCGGCTACTGGATCGCACCGCCGTTCCGAGGGCGGCGCTACGCCCCCGCGGCACTCCGGATTCTCACGACGTGGGCGCTCGCAATCCCGGAGGTGGAACGCCTCGAGCTCTACGTCGAGCCATGGAACGAAGCGTCGTGGCGTGCCGCCGAGGCCGTCGGCTATCAGCGCGAGGGGCTTTTGCGGAGCTGGCAGCGCGTCGGAAGCGTCCGCAAGGACATGTTCATGTACGCCATCCTCCCGTCACGGTGATGTCCGCCCTGAGATGTCAGCCCTCATGGCGCGTGAATGTGCCGATGTGTGCCGCTGTCAATCGATGGCCTTGATCATGTGCACCGCGGGGATTCCTACGCCAGCGCTGTCGATGACGATCTCCTCGACCGGCTCGAAGCCGTAGGCGCGGTAAAGGGGCAACCCCGCAAGCGTGGCGTGCAACTGCAGGCGGGTGAATCCCTCGGCCGCGGCCGCACGCTCACAGAGCTGGAGGATCAACCTGCCGACACCTCTCCTGGTGAAGGCTGGATGGGTGTACATCGCACGCACGCGTGCCGCATCGACAGCGGGGTCGAGCAGGTGTTCGTCACGGCCGATCGAGTGATCACCCCCATACAAGGTGACCCTCCTGCTCCAGCCGCCGCATCCAGCTAACGCCCCGCCCAGCTCAACGACGTAGTAAGTACCGTCGTCGACCAATTGCGTGTCGATGCCCATGATGGCGTGGCTGGCCTTGATCTGCCCCGCGTCGAGAAACCCGCGCTGGAGTTCATCTGTTGCACGCCTGACCAGCGGCTCTAACAAGGGCAGGTCGCTTCGAGACGCCAGCCTGGACCGGAGCTCCATGAGTGCTCATCAAGCCGCAACTGTGCGCTTCCCGCAAGACGTGTTCGTGCCCACTTCGACGGGACGATTGTCGATGTGCGGTAAGGGCGCAGGTTGCGCATTCGGATCATGTCCGCGTGGTCCTGCGCGTCATGATTCGGGGTGCTGCTCGGCGGGTGGCAGGAGCTGTTCACCCAGCGTCTCACCGAGCCAACTCTCGAATCGCGCGCCGCTCCATCGCCGGGTGCGGACGAGCCGCCAGAAGATGTCGCTGGAGGTGAGGACCCACACGATGTCGATGGCGGCGACGCGGCCCAGGCCGGCCTTGAGACGGGTCTTCCGGAGCAAGGCGTCGACAACAAGCCTCGCGCCGCCGCGCCGTTCGTCCTCGCTGGCACGCCACAGGTCGTGCAGTTCCTTATCGGATGTCGCGGCCGATCGGAGTACTTCGTGGATGTCGGCGGACCGGCGGTGGATGGCCGTGGCGTTGCGCGCATACAGGCGAAGAGCGCGGCGTGGGTCCGGTTCCGCCAGTGCTTCCCGGTACCAGGGTCGCTGGGCGACGGGTATCGGCTCGTCGTCGCCAGCGAGGGCTATATCGCGTAGCTGTTTGAGGATTGCCTGCTTGCTTCCTAGTGCGGCGAAGACGGTCGGCTTGGAGACACCGGCGTCTGCGGCAATCTCGTCGACGGTGGTGGCTGTGTAGCCCTGCGCGACAAACAACTCTCGGGCGGCGTCCAGGACCGCCTGCCTCGTCCGCGCCGCCCCGTCCTGGCGCAGCGGCGAGACGTAGCGCCGGGCACCCCGATTGACTTCGGCCATGATTCATCTTACCGTCCATCTAACAGATAGGTTGGTAGTAAGGGGACGTCATGGCGACGAGCAACCCGGCGACCTTCACGGACATGCTCTCGCGAGAGCAATCGGCTGAAGCGGCGATCTACCTAGGTGACCCCGAACCGTTCAAGGCGTTGTGGTCGCGTGCGAACGACGTGACGCTGTTCGGTGCGTTCGGTCCGTGCAAGAAGGGCTGGCGACAGGTCGGGAACACCGTTGACTGGGTTGCCACCCGCTACCGCGAGGGCGTAGTCACCGCCGAATACGAAGTCGTGCACGAGGGTGCGGACCTGGCCTACACGGTCGGCTACGAGATCGGTGACGTGATCCTCGACGGGGTGCCGAAGACGCGCCAGCGGCTGCGAGTCACGCAGATCTACCGCCGAGAGGACGGCGAGTGGCACTTGGTTCACCGCCATGGCGACTTCGCCCCGGCCGACCAAAGCCAGCCATAACCCGAATGGGTCTTAAGACCGGTTCCATAGCGTGCCGATCAATCTGCATCGGCATCCGGCCGAATCATTCTCAGCGGGCACCTTGCCAATCCTCAGTGCTGGTTCGGGTTTCCAGGGCTCCCTAAATAGCGACGGCCCGAGCCGTCGCTTCCTGAAGGAGAGAGATGTCCGAGCCGACCGAGTTCGACCAGCCGTACCAGCCGTACCAGCAATGGCTGCCGCTGCAGTACCCGCAGCCGCCGGAACCACCCCGGTCGAAGCGCAACAAGCGCAAGGTGATCGTCGCGGCCGGCGTGGTCGGTGCACTGTCGGCCGCCGGCATCGCTGTCGGAATGGAGCTCGGCGCACACACGAACATCATTTCGGATACCGGGGTGCGGGCTCAGACGTTGCCGACGACGACCCCCAACCAGGGATCGAGCGGATCCGGATCCGGCGCATCCGGGTCCAACGGTTCGGGGTCGAACGGTTCCGGATCCACCGACCCGTTCGGCGGGAGCGACGACCCGTTCGGCGGGAGCGGGGATAACCCGTTCGGAAACGGCGGCAACCCGTTCGGCGGGAACGGCGACAATCCCTTCGGCGGGAGCGGCGGCAACCCATTCGGAGGAAGTGGCGGCAACCCGTTCGGCGGGAGTGGCGGGAATCCGTTCGGCGGCGGTTCGTCCGGTAGCAGCGGCACAGCCGCAACCGCTGCTCAACAGGTGGGCATCGTCAACGTGAACACGGTTCTGAAGTACCAGGGCGCGCAGGCTGCCGGAACCGGCATGATCCTGAACTCCAACGGCGAGGTGCTCACGAACAACCACGTCGTGGACGGGTCCACCAGCATCTCCGTGACCGTCGTTTCGACGGGCAAGACCTACACCGCCACGGTGGTTGGTACGGACCCGACCGACGACGTTGCGGTGATCCAGTTGCAGAACGCCTCCGGACTGCAGACCGCGAAGCTGGGCGACTCGTCCAAGGTGTCTGTAGGCGACGCGGTGACCGGCGTGGGCAACGCCGGGGGCACCGGAACGCTCACGCAGGCTCCGGGCAATGTCGAGGCGCTCAATCAGTCAATGACCGCCACGGACGACAACGGCCAGAACCCTGAGCAGCTGACCGGCATGATCGAGTCGAACGCCCCGATCCAAGCCGGTGACTCAGGTGGGCCGCTGTACAACTCCAACGGCGAGGTCGTCGGCATAGACACCGCCGGCGACGGTGCGTCCCAGTCATCGACCGCATCCCACGCCTACTCGATCCCGATCAACAAGGCGCTGAACATCGCCCAGGAGATCGAGTCCGGCGTGCACAACAGCACGATCCACCAGGGCTACCCGGGCATCCTGGGCGTCTCGATCGCCGACTCGTCGGCGAACGGCTTCGGCAACTCGGCGTCGAGTGTTTCGGGTGCGCAGATCCAGTCGGTGGCCGACGGCTCGCCGGCTGCCGGCGCGGGGCTTGCCGCGGGCGACGTCATCACCGCGGTTAACGGAACGACCGTGGGCTCGGCCACCGATCTGCACAACGCACTCGCCAACGACAAGCCGGGCACCAAGGTGACCGTTACCTGGACGGACACCTCCGGGCAATCGCACAGCACATCGGTCACCCTGACCACCGGTCCGGCCGACTGATCCAACTCCTGCTCACCCGCAGCAGGCCCTCGCAAACCCGCGAGGGCCTGCTGCTATCTCTGGCCAGGGTGGTGCTGGCTGACTACTGTCCGCTCCGTGGGGGGCTATGCGCTGCGTTTGAGTGAGGCCGAGGTCGGCCGATACCGGATGATGGCCGAGCAAGCTCGGGTCGCCGAGGGCGACCTGTGGCGACAGGCGGGGATCATCACCGGGGCGCGCGTGGCGGACATCGGCTGCGGGCCCGGTGCAGTGTTGCCTGTGCTGGCCGAGGTTGTTGGCCCGACCGGCTCGGTTTCCGCGCTCGACGGTGATGCTGACGCGGTCGCGGCCGCCCGCGCCCTCGTCACGTCGGCCGGTCTGACCAACGTCGAGGTACGCCGCGGTGCCGCCGACGCGACCGGCCTCGAGCCGGCCAGCTTCGACGCGATCACGATGCGGCACGTGTTGGCACACAACGGGCCGACGGAACAGGCGATCGTCGATCACCTCGCGACGCTCGTACGTCCGGGCGGCAGTGTCTACCTGCTCGACATCGACGCTCACGCAATGCGCACACGCGGTGCGGACCCCGCCCTCGAAGACCTGAACGAGAAGTACCTCGCCTTCCACCGGAGCCGGGGTAACGACTTGCAGCCCGGGCTGCGGCTGGACCTGCTGCTGCGTGCCGCCGGCCTGGACGTGGTCGCATTCCGCGGTTGGTACGGGATCGTCACGCCCCCGGCCGGCACAAGGTCACCGGCGTGGGCGGCCCGGGAAGCGATGGTCGACGCCGGCGTCGCAACGCAAGCGGACGTAGCGCGATGGGACGCTGCCTTCGCCGGGATCGCCGAGCATCCCGCGGAGATGACGATCTTCGTACCGCTGTTCGCCGCGATCGGCAAACGACGCGGCTAAGCATGCCGTCCAGCCTCCCGCTCCTCCTCGTCAAGCTCGACGTGCTCCTTCAGACCTTTGCCCGCCTCGATGGGCGATAACCCTTCGGGCTCCTCGCGTCACCTCCTCCGTGGCGGGACAGCGACGTCAGCGGGTCATCTGATCGAGGGCCGCGGTGACGGCGAGCAGTAGCACGGTGTTTTGGGTTGGGTCGACCTCGACGCCGTAGGTGTCGGCAACACGGAACCACTTCTTCGACACCTCGGCGACCTTCTTTCCGTCGCGTTCGATCCGGTACTCGTGGTCGACGATGTTGCCGTGCACCTCCATGTCGGGGCCGGTTTCCATGTGCACGTCGAACCGGTCCCGCAGCGGCGTGATCAGCGCCTTCTTCACGGTCGCCACCTTGTCGCCGCGCGCGTCCTCGATCTCCATCGTGTCTCGGATGTGGAGCATCCGCTGCTGGATCTTGAGGAGCTCGTTGCCGGAGGCATCCTCGAAGAGGAGGGTGTCGCGTACTCGCAACGCCTTGCCGTTGACCTTGAAAACGCGCTGCCCGCCGTCGTCCTCGATCCAGTAGTCGTCGCCGATGGCGATCAGCTTCTCCCGCATGCGGTAGTGCACGGCGCCGCGGCGTTCCTCGCGGCGTTCCCGCCGACCGAATAGGGCCATCGCATCCCCCAGGTGCTCTAACCGGACGATCCGTCGCGGCTTGCATGCGCGTTGTATGTCGTCCCAACGCCATCATCGGCCGCCGATCGACACATCACCCACGATGGATGAAGGGCGGTTCCACTCACCGCCGCGACGCGGCGCTCACCTGCGTTGCGGTCATGCTGTACCGCCGTTGACGCGAAGGTTCTGGCCGGTGATCCAACGGGCATCGGGCCCGGCAAGGAAGGCGACCGCGGCAGCGATTTCGTCGACTCGACCGAGCCGGCCGAACACCGACATGGCCTCGAGGGAGGCGAGAAACCGCTGGCTTTTGCCCTGCCTGTAGGACTCGGTCTCGGTGGCACCGGGCGAAACAGCGTTCACCGTGATCTGCCTCGGCCCGAACTCGCGGGCCAAGACATGAGTGAGTGCCTCTACCGCTCCCTTCGTGCAGTCGTATGCGGCGTAGCCGGGCAGCATGAGCGCGGTCGTCGAGCTGGAGATGTTGATCACTGCTCCGCCTGGCTCCATCCGCGCCGCGGCAAGCCGGCAGCCGAGGAACGGGCCGCGAACATTCACCGCAAGCATCGCGTCGAACTCCGCGTCGGTGAAGTCGGTGATCGGCTTGGTCGGTGCGATGGCCGCGTTGTTGACCAGGACGTCCCACCGCCCGTACGCGGTCACGGCCGCGTCAACCAGCCCGGCGAGGTCCCCGGCATTACTGACGTCGGCACGGGCGGCGAGGGCGTCCCCACCATTGGCGCGGATCGCGCTGACCACCTCGTCAGCTAGGCCCTCGTCGTCGCGATGGTTGACGACGACCCGCTGCCCGTCAGCGGCCAGCCGCGCGGCGATCGCCTTGCCGATGCCGGTCGCGGCCCCGGTGACGATCGCGACGCGGCTCGCGACCCCCGTCACTACTCGAACCAGTAGTCGAGCCAGACATCGGCTCCCGATCCGAGCGCGGCCGTGAAGCCGCCCTCGCCGCGCAGCCCGGCCAGGCCGTCCGTCCCGGAGCCGGGGACCACGAACCAGGTGCCGGCAACGGTGCTGCCGGCGACGGTGCCCTGATCCTGCAGTACGAAGCTCCCGCGGCGCCCGCCGACCGAGCCGGTCACGCGTTCGAGCCCGACGAAGCTCGCCGACCCGTCCGTGCCGGTGACCTGGAGAAACTCGACGACCCCGTGTCCTTCGAGGTCGCCGCTGAACGTCTCCTCGACGTGGATCCGGACAAGGTTCGGCCCGCTCGAGGGCTCCTCATACGCCACTGGCTCGTACTTCTGGACATCGATCTTTCCGGTGGCTTTGGTGCGGTCGTTCATGATCGGCTCCTTGGTTGTGGTCCAGATGGTGGTGGCCGGTCACTGGGCGTCATGACCGAGTCGAAAGCTTCGAATCTGGTATGTGTCACTGCGCGGATACGATCTCCTTCGTCCTCGAGTTGCAGACTTGCCCAGATAGCGATGCCCCCGCAAGTACGGACATTGCTGTCCGTATGCGAATTGGAGGCGCGATGCCCCTCGACGCCAAGCTCGCGGGCTGGAGACCTGATCCACTCAACGCGGACTGTCCGTCCCGGCAGGTCATTGACCTGATCGCCGACAAGTGGCCGATCCTTGTCATCTCGGCGATCGCCGAAGGCGCGCACCGTAATGGTGCGCTGCTACGGCGGGTAGGCGGCATCTCGCAGAAGGCGCTCACCCGCACCCTGCGCGACCTCGAGCGCAACGGCCTCGTCGTCCGCACCGACTACCACGAGTCGCCGCCGCGCGTCGACTATCACCTCACAGTGACCGGGGAGAGCCTGCGCCCGATCCTGTCCGAGCTGTGCGAGTGGGCGATTATGCACATGGACGAGGTCGAAGCAGCTCGGCGCTGCTATCGCGCATAAGGCAATTCGTCACTCTCGGGTGAGCCGGGCGGCAGCGGCGATCCACTCGGCCGCCTGCTCCGTCGTGGGACGGAAGCCGTCGTCGTCCGACCGGAGCGCGGCGCCGCGTGTGTAGCTGTGGACGAGCTCGTCGGGCTCGGCAGCCGCTAGCGTCGCTGCATTGATGATGCCGGCGTCGTAGAGCACTGCCGCCTTGAGGCGGTCGAGGCCAGGCACCATGAGTAGCCCGGCGAGCATGGTGTACCTGCCGAGCGTGTCGCGGTCGATGCCGAGCATGCTGACCAGGCTTGCGGTGGTGGTGGCCTGGGTGGCTGCTCGCCAGAAAGCGTTCACCGTGGTGACGTGCGCGGCGCGCAATGTGGTCGCCTGATCTGCGGTCAGGCCGTCGATGGCTTCCACTCCGGGTTCCGCGGCGCCGGGGGTCGGGTCGGTCGCCGGTTTCGGTACCGGCACGACGGTGATGCTCAAGGTGGATAGTGCGGCGGGGTTTACGTCGTCGCCCGGCTGAACGTATCGGAAACCGATGGTGCCCAGCGCGGTGACGTCGACAAGCACTTTGCTCTCGAGGGAGAATTCGCGCACGGCGAAGTTCGAGGTTGCGTTGCCCATATCGGCAAGCCGCTCCTGCAGCGTGTCCAACGAATGCTGCATTGCTGCGGCGAGGTCGTCGCTAGAGGTCGCTTGCGACTGCGCCTGTGCCAGTTTTGCGGCGAGGTCGGCGTTCTCGCTTTGTAGTCGCGCGATTTGCTGGCGCAGCAGGTCGATGACCTGCTCCAGGTTGTCCGTCGAGGGCACGTCGGTCGGATCGACCCCCACGAGGGGCGTGAATATCCCCGGGCGACCGCCGACCGTCACGATCTGGTCTGGCGCAACCCGTTCGAAATCCAGACGTCCACTGGGCGTCACCCGCACAACCGGCTGCGGTGGAGGACTCACGTCGGCGATGGAGATTCCCCTTCCTGTGGTGGCAAGGCTGCGGGAACGAAGCGCTGCGGGCTGAGCGCGACGTGAACCCGCGTGCCTGTCGAGGCCGAATATCCATAAAGGCCCACGGTTAGCGGATTAAGCGTGCGGCACAGCAACTGCGTCTCGTCCGGTCCGCCGTTGGACGAGTTGTTGCGGACCACCTCCGAAGACAGCTCAATGTCGACGGTTACCCCGTCAAGTGCGTACCACAGTGGCGGGAGCGTCAGGCTTCCCGGTGGCGCCGTCACATACGCTTCAGCGCGTTGCCGTGCATGGTCGTCCAGCACATCCTGTGCCGACGCAACTGCCCGCACCGCCCCGGCCAGCAGAACCCCCAGCTCGGCCTGCTGGGTGCCGGCCGGCGCGATGTGTTCACCGGTCATGTCAGAACGTCACGGTCGTCGCCTCGCCGACGATGCCCTTGCGCACGCTCACGACGAAGCCCACCGGCGTGCGGTCCGGATTATCGCCGACGAACTGCCGGGTCAGCACGATCGTCACCGTACCGTTGGCATCGGTTGTGTTGCCTGCCTGGTACGCCCACGCAACGCCCTGGGTGTCGATGGCGAGTTCCTTGTTCGCGATCGGGTCGCCGGCGGAGTTGCTGTACGTGATCACGACCTCCATCGTGCGCGAGGTCGCGGGGTT
>JBPYES010000132.1:0-2998 GCA_051984825.1 Jatrophihabitantaceae bacterium | reverse complement strand
GTCGTGCCGGAGCTGCGCCGCGGCGGGACGCGCCACTCTTCGCTGCGCGACGCCGCTCGGATCGAGCTGGGGCTGCGCGGCTTCCTCGACGACGTCGGCGCCATGGCGTTTACCGACACCTTCGAGGACCTCGCCGGCCTGCCGCAGCTGCCGGGCATTGCGGTGCAGCGGCTCATGGCCGACGGCTACGGCTTCGGCGCCGAGGGCGACTGGAAGACCGCCGCGTTGGTCCGGCTGGTGAAGGTGATGAGCGCGGGGCTGCCGGGCGGGACGTCGTTCATGGAGGACTACACCTACAACCTCGGCGCGGAAGAACCGCAGATCCTCGGCGCCCACATGCTGGAGGTATGCCCGTCGATCGCGTCCGGCCGCCCGACGTGCGAGATCCACCCGCTGGCCATCGGCGGGCGAGCCGACCCGGTTCGGCTTGTCTTCACCGCCCCTCCGGGGCCGGGCTTCGTCGTCGGGCTCGCCGATCTCGGCACCCGGCTCCGGCTCGTCGCGAACGAGATCGACGTCACCGCGCCCGAGGCCGAGCTGCCGCGGCTGCCGGTGGCGCACGCGGTGTGGGTGCCGCGGCCGAATCTGGCTGGCGCCGCCGAGTCGTGGCTGATGGCCGGCGGGCCACACCACACCTGCTTCACGCAGGCGCTGCCTCTCGAGGCAATCGACGACTTCGCGGAGATCGCGGGCGTCGAACTGGTCACGATCGGCAGCGACACCACCCCCGGTGCGTTCCGCCGCGAGCTGCGCTGGAACGACGCTTACCAACGTCTCGCCGGCGGACTGTAAGACGCCTGTCCCTACTTGGGCGGCGTAACGGGGCCGGTCGACGCCCGCACCACCAGCGCCGGCTCGAGCACGGGCGGCGGAACCTCTCGCGCATGCTCGGGGTCGTCGAGCGCCATTCGCACAGCCTGCTCGACAATCTCGCGCACCGGCATCCGCACCGTGGTCAGGGCGGGCACGGTGAATTCGGCAACTGGGATGTCGTCGAAGCCGGTTATCGAGAGCTGGTCCGGCACGCGCACGCCACGCTCGTACGCGGCGTGCAGCAGGCCGACGGCGAGGACGTCGGTCGACGCGACGACCGCGGTCGGCGGCTCCGGCAGCGCGAGTAGCCGCTCCAGGGCAGCGACACTGGTGGCCGGCTCGTTGGCACCGTGCTGGACGTAGCCTTCGCGCAGCGGTTCGCGCAGCCGAGCCAGGTGTTTGACAAAAGTGTCCTCGCGCTCCTTGATGTCGCCGAGCCGGCTGCCGCCCAGGAACGCGATCCGGCGATGACCGAGCTCGATCAGGTGGTCGAGGATCGACCGGATGCCCGCGTCGTTCGCGACACGCACGGACGGCACCCCCGGCGACTGGGTGCCCTGCCACAGCGCCACGACGGGCACATGCGCTCCGGCCAGGTCCTGGAGCAACCGCGGCTGGTCGCGCGTATCTCCCAGCAGCAGGATGGCATCGCAATGGCGCGCCTCCAGCACGCCCCAGAGCGTGATGGCCTCGTCGGCGCGCGCGTGCGCATGGCCGAGGACGACGTTGTAGCCGCGGCTGGCGGCCGCGGACGTCACCGCCTCGATGGCGCCCGCGAAGAACGGATCGGTGATGTCGCGAACGATCAGCCCGAGCAGCATGGTGTTCGCCCCGCGCAGGGCCCGGGCCAGCGGGTTCGGCCGATAGCCCAGCGCCATTGCCGTGGCCATGACCCGCTGGCGGGTTTCCTCGGCGATCGGGACGATCGTCGGCGTGCGGTTGAGCACGCGCGACACGGTGCTCTGCGAAAGGTTCGTGGCTCGAGCGATGTCGCGCATCGTCACCGGGCGAGACCGGCCCGTTGCGTCCGCCACGCGGCCGGAGCCTCGACGGACGGCGCCGCGATCGTTTTCGCTTGCCAACGCCGCCTCCTCGCACCTGCCAAGTGCTTGCACACCATCGACTGCATACGTTCGCAGTCAAGGCTACTCGAAGGTGCGGACGGGCGCTCCCGTCAACGGCAGGCGTACGACCGCGGCGTGTCCCCGGCTCCGCGGGGACACGCCGCGTGGCACCGTTCGATCGCTCCTCAGAACTGAGCGTGCAGCCCTCTCCCCTCGGTCGTGAACTTGTACGTCGTAGTGGACGTGAACGTGCTCCCGCCGTTCAGCACGACCGACGGCCAACCGGCCTGGCCGATGTGGTGCGGGGTGTCCGGGAAGTGCTGCGTCTCCAGCGTGAATCCGCTGGTCTGCCGGTACACGCGTCCCGACGGCCCGGTGAGGTCGCCGACCAGGAAGTTGCCGGAGTACACCTGCACGCCCGGCTGGTCGGTGTAGGTCCACAACGTGATCCCGTTGCCGGGCTCCTGCGCAACCGAGACCAGCCGGAAGCCCGAGCCGTTGAGCACCCAGTTGTGGTCGTAGCCGTGGGCGATCACCAGCTGCTTGAACGTCCCGTTCGATGCCGTCGGCGTTCCGGCGGTGCCGTCCGACATTGCCACGTTGGTGATGTCCTGGCCGATCGGCTTGAGCGAACGGAAGTCGAACGGCGTGCCCGTGACCGCGATCCGGAACGGCGGGGTCGGGATGAAGTTGGTGTCGATCGGTGAGTACTCGCTCCCGTTGATCGCGAGCCGCTGTCCGGAGACCGGACCGGACGCCTCACCGGCCAGGTTGAAGTAGGCGTGGTTGGTGAGGTTGACGACGGTTGCCTTGCCGCCGGCTGGCTCGTTGTTCGCGGCGTCGTAGTCGATCTTCAGCGCGTTGTCCTTGGACAGCGTGTAGGTGACACTCGTCGTCATCGACGCCGGGAAGCCCGCGTCGCCGTCCGGACTGGTGAGCGTGAGCTTCAGCGATACCGAATTCGGTCCGGACTGCGTGGTGCCCGACCACATCATGGTGTTCCACCCGAGGTCGCCACCGTGCAGCGTGTTGGTGCCATTGTTCGCGGGCAGCGTGTACGTGACGCCGTTGTTCGAACAGTTGCTGCATTGCATCGTGAACGAGTGGTTGGCGATCCGGTT
>JBPYES010000131.1:0-5738 GCA_051984825.1 Jatrophihabitantaceae bacterium | reverse complement strand
CGCTCACCAGGGCGCGGGCGAGCGCGACACGCTTCCGCACGCCGTACGGCAGGCTGGCGCAAGGCCGGCGTGCGTCCGCAGTGATGTCGAGCATGTCCATGACGGCACGCGCCCGCTGGCGCAGGCGTCGCTCGTCCCGGTCAGCCCACGGCGAGCCGAGCAGCGCGCCCATCGGCTCCGTGTGCGAGAAGCGCGTCGCCCCGGCGAGGACGTTGTCCAGAACGCTCAGTCGCGAGAAGAGCCCGAGCCCCTGAAGGGTCCGCGCCACGCCCAGCTTCGGCAGGTCGTGTGGCCGGTGCCCGCGCAACGGGGTGCCGTCCAGGCGCAGTTCGCCGGCCGTGGGTCGAATGAACCCGCATATGACGTTGAAGAGGGTGGTTTTGCCCGCGCCGTTCGGGCCGATCAGGCCGAGCACGCTGCCGGCGGCGACGTCGAGGCGCACGTCGGTGAGCACGGAAAGGCCACCGAAGGACACGCAGATGCCGTCAACCTGAAGCAACGGCTGCGCGCCAGAGTCGCCCACGACTATCACCCGCCGGCATGATCCGAACCCGATTCTGTTGCGAAGGTACCCAACTCAGCGCGTGTTGCCCAGGACGGCATTGCGGCCTGTGCGATTGACGTGCGCTCTGCGCGGCGCCTGGTCCTCGACGCCGAAACAGAATCCTGTTCTAATCGACCGCGCACGACACTCCCTCGCTTCGGAGGTCAGCGTTGGTCACTCACAGGCTCCAGGTCCGCGGCGCGCGGCCGATCATGGCGATCCTCGCAGTCGCGGCGTCGGCACTCACCATGACGCTCGGCACCAGCGCTGCCGCGGCGCCGGCCGGTCCCGGCGCGGCGACCCGGCTGGCGATCGTGACGGTATCTAACCCGCGGCCCGAGCTGGTGAGCGGTGGCCAGGTACTGCTGCGCGTCGAGGTCTCCCCAGGCATCGACCCGGAAGACGTCCAGGTCACCGCCGACGGCCGGGACGTCACGGCGAGCTTCCAGGTGCAGCCCGACGGCAGCCTGCTCGGGCTGGTCACCGGCCTCGCCGAGGGCGTCAACACCGTGCGCGCCAGGGTGAACGGGCACGGGCCCGATGCGAATCTGCGCGTGACCGACCATCCGATCACCGGGCCGGTGTTCTCCGGGCCGCAGCAGGTGCCGTTCTTCTGCGAGACGCAGGCGTTCGGGCTGCTGGCAGCGACCCCGCCGCTGTGCAGTGCACCGAGCCAGGTCAGCTACGTCTACCGGACGACCGCCGGGGCATTCGCACCGCTCGCCGACCCGTCCGCGCGACCCGCCGACCTCGCAACGGCGACCGTCAACGGGCAGAGTGTGCCGTACATCGTGCGCTTGGAAACGGGCACGATCGACCGAGCCGTCTACCAGGTCGCCGCGCTCTACGACGGCCGCGACCCGTCCCCCACCGCGCCGGACACCAGCTGGAACCGGCGGCTGATCTACACGTTCGGCGGCGGCTGCAACGGCGGCCATCACCAAGGCGCGTCGACCGGCGGCGTGCTCGACGACCAGTTCCTGTCCCAGGGCTACGCAGTCGCCTCGTCGAGCCTCAACGTGCTCGACAACAACTGCAGCACGATCATCTCCGCCGAGGCGGCGATGATGGTCAAGGAGCACTTCATCGACACGTACGGGCCGGTGGCGCACACCATCGGCTGGGGCGGCTCCGGCGGTGCGATCCAGCAGTACGACATCGCGGACGCCTACCCCGGCATCCTCGACGGCATCGTCCCCGCCATCTCCTTCCCGGACCCGCTCACGACCGGCGGCCCGGTCTCGGATTGCCGCCTGTTCGACCAGTTCTTCGCTGGGCCCGGCGCGTCGTTCACGCTCGCCCAGCGCACCGCAGTCGCCGGCTATCTCGACTACACGACCTGCAACTCGTGGGACCTGACGTTCGCCAACCGCGCGACCGCCACCGGTAGCTGTCCCGCGGCCATCCCCGTGTCCGCTCGCTGGGATCCGGTGACCAATCCGGACGGGATCAAGTGCGGATCGCTCGAGCAGCTGGCCAACCAGCTCGGCCGCGACCCCGAGACCGGCTTCGTGCGCAGCACGCTCGACAGCGTCGGCATCCAATACGGCCTCGCCGCACTGAGCAGCGGGCAGATCAGCGCGGCGCAGTTCGTCGCGCTCAACGCCGGGATCGGCGGCCTCGACTACACCGGGGCGCCCGTCGCGACGCGGACCGAAGCCGACCCCAGGGCGCTGGCCGCGGCGTACACCGACGACCTCGTCAACAGCGCGTCGCTGGGCCTGCGCGAGACGCCGATCATCGACCAGCGCCTCGACCTCGACCGGGCCGGATTCGGGAACGACATCCACACCACCGAGTGGTCCTTCGTCATGCGGCAGCGGTTGTTGCGCGCCAACGGGACGGCGGCCAACCAGGTCATCATCGAGACCCTGCCGACCGCGGCCGCCATCGCCGCTGCCAACCAGTACGAGCTCGACGCGATGGACCGCTGGTTGGACGCGATTGACGCCGACCAGTCCGGCGCCAGCCTGGCCGACAAGGTGCTGCGCGACCGTCCCGCCGACCTCGGCGACGGCTGCTTCCTCACCGCCACGCAGCGCGTCGTCACGCCGGTCACGGACCCCGCCTCGGGGCAGTGCAGCGCGCTGTTCCCGGTGGCGGCCAACCCGCGCCTGGTTGCCGGGGAAGACCTCGCCATGGCACCGCTCAAGTGCCGGCTCACGCCGCTCGACTTCGGTGACTACCCGGTCACGTTCACCCCGGAGCAGCAGGCACAACTGCGTGCCACGTTCCCGGCCGGTGTCTGCGACTATGGCCGCCCCGGCGTCGGCGAGCGGCCCCCGCTCGGCGCATGGCTCAGCTACGGCGACGAAACCACCGGCCTGACACCGCCGCATCGGCTGCCCTAAGGACCTCGGTGAGCGCTGTCACCAAAGACGAATTGCGGCAACGGGCCGATGCGTTGCTCGCCGCCCACCCCCCGGGCAGAACCGCACCTCGGGAGTTCCTCGCCGCACGGTTCGATGCGGGCCTCGCCTGGGTACACTATCCGGCCGGCCTCGGCGGCCTGGGCCTGCCGCGTGCCTGGCAGCCCGATCTGGACGCCTGGCTGGAGGCCGCCGGCGCCCCACCGCATCAGCCGCGGCGCAACCCGATCGGGTTGGGGATGGCGGCACCGACGATCCTGCGTTTCGGCACGCCTGAGCAGCAGCGCCGCTTCCTGCGGCCGCTCTGGCTCGCCGACGAGGTCTGGTGCCAGCTGTTCAGCGAGCCGGGCGCCGGATCGGACCTTGCCGCCGTGGCGACCCGCGCGGTGCGCGACGGCGACACCTGGCGCGTCACGGGCCAGAAGGTGTGGACGTCCAATGCCCATCACGCGGATTTCGCTATCCTGCTCGCGCGCACCGACCCGGACCTGCCCAAGCATCAGGGCTTGACCTACTTCGTCTGCGATATGCGCGCCCCGGGCGTGAACGTGCGCCCGCTGCGCCAGCTCACCGGCGAGGCGGAGTTCAACGAGGTCTTCCTCGACGACGTCCCTGTGCCGGACCGCTGCCGGCTGGGCGAGATCGGCGAGGGTTGGCGGGTCGCCATGGCCACGTTGAACAGCGAACGGGTGTCGATCGGCGGCGATCCGCTGCCCCGCGAAGGCGGCATGATCGGCGTCGTGGTCGGCGAGTGGCGCGCCCGACCGGAGCTGCGCACCCCCGAGATGCACGACCGGCTCATGCAGAGCTGGGTCGGCGCCGAGGCCCAGCGGCTCACCGGCATGCGGCTGCGGCAGCAACTCGCCGCAGGCCAGCCCGGACCCGAGGGCGCGACCATGAAGCTCGGGTTCGCGCGGCTGACCCAATCGCTCAGCGGACTGGAGATCGAGCTGCTGGGCGCGGACGGGCTGCGATACGACGACTGGAGCCCGCAGCGTCCTGAGTTCGTCGACTTCAACGGCCGTGGCCCCGGTTACCGCTACCTTCGCGCGAAGGGCAACTCCATCGAGGGCGGCACGTCTGAGATCCTGCGCACGGTGATCGCTGAGCGCGTGCTCGGCCTGCCCGCCGAACCGCGAACGGACAAGGACATCCCGTGGAAGGACGTTCCACGGTGACGGACCTGCTCTACAGCGATACTGAGCTTGCCCTGCGCGACAGCGTCCGGGCCATGCTGGACAAGCGCCTTACGGCCACCGACGTGATGGGGCTCTACGACGCGCCGCACACGCCGCAGGTGTGGTCGGCACTCAGCGACGAGGTCGGCGTCACCGCGTTGCTCGTCCCTGAAGCCACCGGCGGATATGGGGCCGGCGCCCGAGAGGCCGCCGTCGTACTTGAGGAGCTCGGGCGACGCGTTGCGCCGGTTCCCTTCCTGACCAGCGCGGTCGTCGCCACCCGTTGCCTCGCCGAGGCGGGTGACACCACGTTGCTGCAGCGGTTGGCCAGCGGAGATATCACAGCCGTGCTGTGTCTGCCGCTGGTCGCGTACGCGTCGACGTGGACGGCGACCGTGCGGGCCGAGCCCGCCGGCCTGGTCGGCGAGGTGCGCGGGGTCGCCGACGCTGCGACAGGGGTGCTGGTCGTGCCGGCGCGCGCGGACGATGGCATCGAGTTGCACACGGTGGAACCGGGCACCGGCGGAGTGAGCGTGACGCCGGTGCTGAGCCTGGACATGAGCCGCCCCCTCGCGGATGTCGCGTTCGACGGTGCTCACTCACGGGTGATCGGCCGCGCTTACGAGGCGCACCGCGCGGTCGACGACGCGCTTACTGCTGGGGCGGCGCTGCTCGCCTCCGAGCAGCTAGGTGTGGCCGAATGGTGTCTCGACACCACCGTCAAGCATCTGCTCGACCGCCACCAGTTCGGGCGCCCGCTCGGGTCGTTCCAGGCGCTGAAGCATCGCCTCGCCGACCTCGTAGTCGACATCACCGCGAGCCGAGCCATCGCCCGCTACGCCGCGGACTGCCTCGCCACGAACAGCGACGACACCGCCGTCGCCGCGTCGCTGGCGCAGGCCTACTGCGCGAATGTCGCGGTACGTGCGGCTGAGGAGTGCATCCAATTGCTCGGCGGCATCGGCATGACGTGGGAGCATCCAGCACACCTGTATCTCAAACGCGCCAAGGCAGACCAGCTCGCCTTCGGTACTCCGGCGCTGCACCGCGCGCGGCTCGCCGAGCTGGTCGACGTGCCGGCGGCGAGCTGACGAGCGTCAAGGAGACTGTGTCGGTGACCCAGAGCAGCGGCGTCGGACGCGCCCAGGCGACTCGCATCGCGCTGCTCACGGCGGCTCGCGAAGTGTTCACCGAAGCCGGCTACGCCGACGCCAACATCACCGACATCGTCGACCGAGCCGCATCGAGCGTCGGCAGCCTCTACCACCACTTCGGCGGGAAGCAGGATCTCTACATCGCGCTTTACGACGACTACCAGCACCGCCAGCAGCACCGGGCTGCACGAGCGTTCCGCGCCGCTCTCGCCGCCGGTGAGGACGACGCACTGCAGCTGTTCATCGCGTCCACGCGGTCATACCTCGAAGGCTGCTGGGAAGAACGTCAGCTTGCTCGGCTGTTCCTGTCCGGCGGTGGGCCGCCCGGCTTCGAGCTGCTGACCAGGCGCCGGTTCCGCCACTGGCTCAGCACCAACATGGCCCTGCTCGACGAGCATTCGAATCCGCTCAGTGACGCCCTGGTCCTCGTACTGACCACCGTCGCCAGCGAGGCGGGCCGCGAGGTCGCCGTCCAGCCGTCGAAGGCCAAGGC
>JBPYES010000130.1:0-12575 GCA_051984825.1 Jatrophihabitantaceae bacterium | reverse complement strand
GTGCTCGGGGCCAAGCCGCCGCGGCACGCACCGACGTGGCTGGCGCGCCTGATCGCCGGTTCGGCAACGGTCGAGCTCGCGACCCAGGCACGGGGCTCTTCCAACGCGAAGGCCCGACGCGAACTGGGCTGGTCGCCCCGCTATCCGAGCTGGCGCCAAGGTTTCCCGATGACCTATTCGGCGATCGCAGTTGCCGACGGGCGGGCGCCCAGCAGGACCAGCGGAGCGGCCCAACCGCGCGATTGAGGACAGCGAATAGTTCAAGGATTGCGTTATCACCCCTCCCTGCCGCGGCTCGCGGTCGGCTTACGGGAAGCTCGGGCGTTAGGTGTGCAAGATTGTGGGATCCCTATGTTGACGTTATGAGATAGCCATGCGTAAGGTCTGTGACCGCCGCATGGCGCGCGAGTACCGCCAAGGCCGGCACGTGCACGCATTCGGGAGGCATTGCGGTGAAGAAGGCACTTACCAGGCATGCTGCGGTCGCCGGCGTGGTGGGCGCACTCGTGCTCAGCATGATCACCGGCATGGGCAAGGCGTCGGCCGTGGACTTCACCCTGCCATCGCTGTGGAAGGCGTACTCAGACGACTTCACGATGGGCACGTTCGGCGCCTGGACCAGTCCGCAGGCGATGTACCACTACCGCTCCATCAGCCTACCCAACGAACTCAAGCTCGACAGCCAGATCGGGACGAGCAGCACCAACAGCCTCTCCCGCCAGGCGTACGTCGCCGCGGTAGCCCAGATCAACGCGGACCCGACGCTGGACGACGCACAAAAGCAGGCCGCGATAGAGCAGGCCAACGAGGCGATCGTCCTCCAGCCGACGACAGGCCCGAACCAGGCCGAGGGCATCCTGCAGGCGATCGAGGCCTACAACGCGGCGAACAACCTGCCCGACGACCAGAAGAAGATCGTCCGCGCACACGTCCTCGCGTGGCACGGCGGACAGCAGCCCAACTGGTTCTTCTGCAACGGGTTCGTCTACAACGCGGCGAACCCGGACTGGGCCAGCCCCGACACCATGTTGAAGCGGCTCGACAACTACATCCACTCGATGATGAACAAGTACGCCCGTTACTCGGACATCATCGTCTCGTGGGACGTCGTGAACGAGGCCGTGGACGACTACTCGGGCCAGATCCGCAACGCGACCGATCCGCAGGTGAGCCAGTGGGGCCGCATCTTCCGCCGGCCGGACCTCGACAACGATCCGGACGCTCGCCTCTACGCAGAATCAGCGTGGATCCGGCAGGCGTTCGAGTCGGCGCGGAAATGGTCGAACGCGGCGGGTGTCCACTGGAAGCTTTATTACAACGACTTCCAGGACTCGGACAAGCTCTACGAGCCGAAGATGAGCCAGACGATCAAGATGCTCAAGCCGATCCACGATGCGGGAAACATCGACGGATACGGCATGCAGGGTCGCCTGGCGTGGGCCTACCCCTCGATCGCCCAACTCAAGCAGCAGATCGACCTCGGGCTTACCGTCGCCGACGAGATCTCGATCAGCGAGTCCGACATCCGCAGCGACTTCGAGCCCAACCCGGACTACGACCCGACCCAGCCCACCCGTCGCGTGACGGCGGCTGATGCCGCCGATCCGGCGCACCAGTGGCCGACCTTCGGGTCGTGCTCGTGGAGCCTGGTCTCACAGGCCAACGGCAACACCTTCGACGTCTGCAACTCGCCGGTCCGCCGCATCCCGGCCTGGGGCACCGGGGCGAACAACACACTGGCGAACAGCCCAGACATCATGCGAAAGCAGGCGGACTTCGCAGCCGACTGGATGGACCTCCTGCTGTCCTACAAGGGCAAGATCAAGATCTACGACTGGGACGGCACCTCGGACTCCAACACGTTCAACCGCACCACCGGCGGCCACCTGTGGTCGGGGCTGCCCGGCAACCCGGAGAAGTACTCGTTCTTCGCCGTGATCGGTGCTCCCGCCCGGGAGAAGATGCGCGCCGCGATCGCGCAGGCCAACTCGATCGATCTGACTCCGTTCACCATCGAAAGCCGGCAGCGGATGGACGAGGCACGCCAGGCCGCCGAAGCGTTGGTGGACGTCCGGATCTACACCATCGACGGCGTCAACGCGGTCACGTCTGCGACGGCGTCTCTGAACGACGCGATCGCGGGGCTCGAGCGCGACACCACCCCGCCGGTGGTGACCTATACCGGTAACGCCGGCACCTACACCGTCGACCAGACGATCGCGATCCATTGCGCTGCCACGGACCCGAGCCCCGAATCCGGAGTTGCGTCCACGACCTGCGCCGACATCGACGGCCCGGCCTACTCCTTCGGCCTCGGCAGCCACACGTACAGCGCAAGCGCCGAGGACGTCGCGGGCAACATCGGCTCCGGACATACGACGTTCACGGTCGAGGTCACCTACCCGTCGCTGGAGACGCTCGTGAGCAGGTTCTCGACCAGTTCCGACGTCGCCCACGGTCTCAACGACAAGCTGACGGCTGCCTCCGAGGCGAGAACGACGACCGCGCGTGCGAACCAACTCGACGCCTTCGAGAACCAGCTCAGCGCCCAGACCGGCAAGACGATCACCACAGAGCAAGCCTCGACTCTCGTCACTCTCGAGCAGGCGCTCCGGTAACCCCGCGGGGACCGGGGACCACGCCGGTCAGAGCCCGGTTGCCCGGGGATGTCTCGGCTCGTACAGCCCGATCGCGCTGCCACTCGGAAGCCGCAGCTGGGTCAGCCGCCCCCAGCGGGCTTCCGTGACGGCCGAACACGCGCCACCCTTGGCCGCCAATCGGCTCATGGTCGCATCCAGGTCGTCGCACATCAGGTACAGCTCATGTGTGGGCGGGCCGTCGGTGGGGTGCACAGCGATCTCGCTGGGCGGCAGCTTGAAGATCAGCCAGCCCCCGCCGGCGTCGACATGCGGGAACTCGAGCAAGTCCCGGAGAAATGCTCGATCGGCTTCCGCGTCCTGGCTGTAGATGATGACGTGGCCACCGTTGATCACCTCGTCAGCGTAGCCAGAGCGCTCAGACGTACTCGTCGTGCCGGCGAATCCAGGTCTGGAACGCGTCACCCTCGTCGCGCCCCTTCGGCACTCGGTCGAGGATCGGGTAGTACGGCATGACGAATTCCACGCCGCGCCCGTCGGTCGCGTAGGTCCGGTACACCACGTCGTTCTCGATCGTGAAGACGGTGACGGCCGGCGCTTCCGAGAGGTACCCAACGACGTCGGTTCCGGTCGCTGCCGCGTTTTGCTGGACGATCGGCGGCAGCGTGTCCTCGATAGGCGCAGCCCACTCGCGCACCTCGTCCGGGGCGAAGGCGGCGCCGAGATCGCGGTTGAAGTCGCTGTTCGCCGAGGAGACCCACGGCAGGCGCCAGCCCATGCGTTGCTGGTACGCCCGCAGTCTCGGCAGGGGAGCCGACGAGACGAGCACGAGGGTGACGTCGCGTGCGTGCAGGTGAGGCAGGAGGCCGTCGAGGGCGTCGGCGATCGAGGAGTTGACGGGGCATCCTGCCGTGTACGTCGGCCCGAACATGAAGTGGTAGAAGACGAGCTGCGAGCGGCCGTCGAAGAGCTCGGCCAGCGTCCGGGGTCCCTTGTCGGTGTCGAGCACGTACTCCTTGTCGACCGCGACCCACGGCAGCTCCCGGCGCCGGCGCGCCAGTTCGTCGCCCGCGCGAGTGTGTTCCTTCTCCAGCCGGAGCAGTTCCTCGCGTGCGGCCTGCCACTCTTCGCGGCCGACGACGTCATGACTCGGCATCGCTTACTCCTATGACTCGACGGGGATGAGGGCCATGTTCTGGCGCTCGAACTGCTTGCTGACGCCGCCACGCCAACCATCGGCCAGCGACTGTGACAACGGGTCGGGGAAGATGTCCTCGTCGCCGTTCTCGATGCCGTCGAATATGCCGCGCGCTACTGCCTCGGGCGAGGCCTTGGGGATCTCGAGGTCTCGGGTCATCTGAGTATCGGTGGGGCCGGTGAGGACGCTGTGCACGGTCACGCCCTTTCGCGCCAGAAGCATTCGCAGCGACTGCGTCAGGGAGAACGCCGCCGCCTTCGAGATCGAGTACCCCGGCGCGAAGGGCACGGGGGCGATGGCCGACAACGAGATGTTGTTGACGATCGTTCCGCGAGAACGCGTCAGCAAGGGCAGCAGGGCCTGCGTCACGCGGTAGGTGCCGAACAGGTTGACGGCCAGGGCCTGCTCGAGGGCGGCAGGATCGCTCAGGTCATCGACGGGCTGGATACCCGCGTTATTGATCAGCAGGTCAACGGACTGGACACTCCCGGCAGCTGCCCGGATCTGCGCGGGATCCGTCACGTCCAGGGTCAGGGGAGTGACGCGCTCGTCGGAGTGCGTCACGGGTTGCCGCGCGCCGGCGTAGACCTGTGCGGCGCCGCGCCTGAGCGCCTCGTCGACCAGCGCCTGGCCGATGCCGCGACTTGCCCCGGTCACCACGACCGTCTTTCCGTGGATAGTCATCTCGCTGCCTTCCGCTTGCACGCCGCCCGTTGCGACGCCCTACTTATGCAGACCAGATGGATCCCTCGGAATCGCCGCGGAACGGCTGCCGGCCGAGGAACGCGACGAGTTCGTCGCTAGGGCCGGCTGGTTCCCGCAGCCGCACCGGGTCCGCGAAGAGCCCGGACCGGGCAGGTGCGGGGGCGAGCAGTGGGGCGGTCGCCAGCAGGACGGTGGCCAGGCCGGGCGGCACCGGCCGGTTGGCACCGCACGCAGCCGCGATGTCCCAGCCGTGAACGGTGACCTCCATGGCACCGGTAACCGCGACGATGCTCGCCGCGAGTTCGCGATCCCAGATGGCGACCGGACGGTCCGCCGGCTCGGCGCGCGCCGTTGCGGCGAGGAGGGCGACCAGCTTCCCGCGCAGTCGGCCGATGGGATCGGATTGCCCAGGCGCGACAGGAGTGGTGCTGATCGCCTCGTGCAGCACGTCGACTGAGTCGCTGACGTGATCGAGCAAGGTCGCGAGGTCCCAGGCGGTGCACGGCGTCGCTTGCGACAGCAGTTGCGGCGTGACCATCGCGGTGCTGGTCAGCGCATATCCGACTGCCGATTCGAGCAGCTCCAGGCCTCTGGTGAGCGCTGCCACGGCTTGCCTACGTCCGCGCCGGCCCGGCTGGATACTCCAACGGCAGGCCGAACGACGTGAAACGGCTGGCGTCGGTGAAGGCGACGATCCGCGCAATCCCGGTGACGGTGAGCGTCAGCACCTGCAGCGCGTGTGCGTGGTACGTCCCGTCAGGCCTCCGTCCATAGACGGCGAAGGCGCCTTGGCCGTTGGCGGACACCGGCACCAGCCGGAGGTCGCCCGGCGCCGTGAGCAGGTGCGATCCGACGAAGCCCACGACGACGTCCCGGCCGGCGAACCAGGTCAGGAACGGCGGCATCTCCAGGACCGCGTCCGCGCGCAAGAGTTCGGCGAGCGCGCTGGCGTCGGCATTCTCGATGGCCGCGGCAAACCGTTCCAGCACATCCCGCTGCGCTGCGTCGTCCGGCTCGGCGAGCTCGTCCTCGGCCGGCATCGCCTGCGCGAGCTGGGCCCGCGCGCGGCGCAGGCCGCTGTTCACCGCGGTGGTCGTGGTCCCGAGCAGCTGGGCGACATCGGCGGCCGGCCACTCCAGCACGTCCCGCAAGATCAACATCGCCCGTTGCCGGGCGGACAGGTACTGCAGCGCCGCGACAAGAGCCAGCCGGACACCCGCCCGGGAGGCGGTAACGGTCGCTGGATCCTGGTCCTCGCGGAGAAGCGCGTCGGGGAGCGGCTGCAGCCACGGCACCTCGCGCCCCGCCTCGAGTGGCGTGTCCGGGTCGTCGCTCGGCCCGCCCAGACCCGACGGCAGTGGCCGGCGCCCCCGCCGTTCGATCGCGGTCAGGCACACATTGGTCGCAATCCGATACAGCCAGGTTCGGATGGACGACCGGCCCTCGAATCCCTCATAGGACCGCCATGCCCGAAGGAGCGTCTCCTGGACCATGTCCTCGGCCTCGTCAACCGAGCCCAGCATCCGATAACAGTGGGCCAGCAACTCCCCGCGGAAGCGGCTGGTGAGACCGGTGAACTCCTGACTGACGGTCATCGGCCCCTCCAACTGGTCGGCGGCAACGCCAGCGATGGGCTGGCTCTGTACCTATAGACCTGACAGCCGTCGAGGAATCGTCGCGCGCTACCGAGCCGGGATCTGGGCGTTGCGCCGTCGCCTGACGTAGAGGACGGCGGCGACGACGATGACGAGGAGGATCGCAATCCCGGCGACCGCGCCGATGAGGGCACCGTTGCCCGAGCCGCTTGACCCGGCGCGCCGCACCGGCGACGGTGCTTGGCCTTGCTTCGGATGTGTCGGCGCCTGCGACGAAGTGCTGCCCGAAGGGGGTCCGGAGCTCGGCGAGTCGGCGGCGAACGTCTTCGCCCAGCCGTCATAGATCGGGTTCGGGAAATTGGCGGGAACGTCGCCGGTCAGCGCGAAGTCGGGCAGGATCATGCCGTAGCCGATCTTGTTGTTGACCCGGTGGCCGATCATGCTGGCCCCGGCACCGTTGTGCACGCTCCAGATGGCGCGCGCTACGACTTGGCGGGCCGGCATCGTCGGGAAGTGCGCCCGGATCAGCGCCAGACAGGCCGACGTTACTGCGGCAGCCTGGCTAGTGCCGTTCGCATGCAAGACCTTGACGCCGCTGAGTAACTCCTGCGGCATATCGACCCCGATGGCTGTGAACGCGACCTCGGGTCCGTAGTTGCTCTTCGGCCAAGTCGGGATCGGCCCGTGTTGTGGGCCGCCGTTCGTGGCGGACACGGCAAGCGCACCCGGGCAGTCGGCGGGTGATCCGATCGCGGCCGCTCCGTCATTGCCTGCGCTCGCCACGACGATGACGTCGTGGTCGTAGGCGTACTTGACCGCCGGCCCTTCGAGTGGATCACACGAGCCCACATGGCCCAGTGACACGTTGACAACCCGCGCGCCGTGGTCGACCGCCCAGTGGATGCCGTTCGCAATGGCCTGCGCGGACGCGTCCATCCCACTCTTGGCGACGACCTTCACGGGCAGGATTTTCACGCCGGGCGCCACACCGTCGTAACCGGCCCCGGCGCCGGTGCCGGCAATGACCAGCGACATGTCGGTGCCGTGCCCGTAGCAGCCCAGCTGGTCGCACTGGTCCCCGGAGTCGGCGCGGCCGTCGGTGTGCCGGCCGGAGAAATCTGCGCCGGGAAGCACCTGACCGCGCAGGTCGCCGAGCGTGGCGACCACGCCTGAATCGACCACAGCAACGGTGACCCCAGCGCCCTTGGTGACGGTCCACGCCTTGTTGACGCTGAGCTGCCCGAACCAGTACTCCTCCCGCCACTGCGCATTCGCCGGGGGAGCGGCCACCAGGGCCACCGACATAACTGTGACGACCGCCAACAGCGGTCGCCACAGTCGTCGTGGTGCGAGGGCCTTCACGAGATGGTCGAGGGTGGCGCGTCGGAGCCGCCCCAGATGTCCTCGTCCTCGTTCAGCCACGTCGTGCGTTCACGCTCTTCCTCGTCGCCTTGTCTGCTGCCCTGCATCGGCATCATGCCGCCGCGGCCGCCGCCGGCGCCTCCTCCGTCGGGACCGAATCCGACCGCGGGACCCATGCGCCCGGCACCAGCTGCGGAACCGGAGAGTCCCGCCGCACCACCCGGATCGCCTCCTGCACCGGCGAGACCGCCGGCTGCGGCGCCGAGACCCCCGCCCGCGCCGAGACCACCTCCGGCGCCGATGCCGCCACCTGCACCGAGACCGCCACCGGCGGCGCCCATACCACCCAGGCCTCCGGGCCCGCCGCCGATGCCGGCGAGCGAGGAACCGGTGTCGACGCCGGTACCGGGACCGATGCCGCCCGGGCCGATGGGACCGGGCCCGCCGGGACCGATCGGGCCGGGACCAGGGGCACCCGGACCGATGGGACCAGGTCCAGGACCGATCGGTCCGGGACCGTGGGGGCCGGGACCGATGGGACCAGGTCCAGGCCCGCCGGGACCGATCGGGCCGGGGCCTGGACCGAGAGGACCCGGACCGGGGACGCCGGGACCGGGGCCGGGACGGCCGGAGTCGGCGGCCGAGCCGGGAATGCAGACCTGCGTGCTGTTCGGCAACTTGGCCAGACCCTTGTTGTTTATGTTGTCGATCAGGGTCTGGTAGCGGCCGTCCGGATTGTCCTGGCCGTGCCCCTGGGCATAGGTGAACGACTCGCCGATGCCGTTGAGGCCGTCGCCCAGCTTGCCCGATGTCGTGGTCAGCGAGCCGCCGGTGGACGAGAGCTGACCGAGGTTGTGCAATGCCTTGTCAGCGGTGTCGCCCGTCCAATTAGCCTGGTGGGCCTTGCTGATCGCGGCGTCCAACTGCTCCTTGATGCTCGAGAGCGTGGAGGAGATCCCGTGCCAGGTGTCGCCCTTCGACGAGATATCGGCGGCCTTCACACTCTCGATCTGCTTCTGGAGCCAGTCGCCGTCGGTGTTGTTCGTTCCGCCCGGGACGTAGAGCGTGCCACCGTTGTAGAGCGGAATGTCGGCGTAGTGCGGGTCGGACGTGTCGAAGCCACCCATCCTCAGGCCCTCCCCTTCGGCTGGGTGCTGTCGGAGCCCGATTGCGTGATCGTGGTCGCGCTCGAGGTATCGGCCCCTGTCAACGTGTTGATCGACGCCTGCATCGCCTGGTACACCTGCCCGGCCGCCTGCTGCAGGTCGCCCACGTATTTCGATACGGATGCGCCGACGTCGGAGACCTGGCCGCCGAGGTACCCCCAGCCGCCGTTCTTGTCATCCAGCCCGCCGATGTCGCCCGCGATCGAGCTTGCGTCGCCCATGTTGGAGAGGCTCGTGCTGGCCTTGATGATCGTGTCGATCCTGGTCAGGTCGTCGCACGCGTCCTGGAGGACGTCCGGATCGAAGCTGGTTCCTTGTCCCATGTTCGTCTATCCCCCTAATGGGCAACCGGGGCGCCTTGGGCCTCGTGGGCGCCCGGCGGGCCCGAGTTAGGCCCAGTTGCCCTTGGCAGCGTTCTCCGCCGCGCGGTAGTTGTCGTGCGCGGCGCCGACGGCCTGGCCGATCGAGTTCAACACTGTCGCCAGGTTGGCGGCTGCCTCGTCCCACTGCATCTTGCACTGCAGGTACGCCTCCTGAGCCTGACCGGTCCAGGTCTGGATCATCGGGTTGAGGCGCTGCTCGAGCTCCTCGAGCGTGCTGGTGAGTCGGCTGTACGTCTGTGCAATGCCCGCCTGACCTTGCAGCAACGAATCGAAATGAACGTTGATCTCACCCATGATGGGAGTGCCTTTCTGGAAAGTCGAATATGCAGGTCAGCTGTTGATCTGGCTGTTCATGTTGGTGAACGTCTGGCTCTGGTCGGACTCCTGCGTTCCGTAGGTCTGGTGCGTCGCGACAAGGGCTTCGTGCATACGGGCCAGCGCCGAGTTGATGCGACCGGCGTTCTCCTCGAACGTGTTGTGCACATTGGTGAAGGCCGACGCCGCTTGTCCCTGCCAGCCGCCCATCATCTGCTCGACCTCGCTACGCAGAGTGCTGATGTGCCCGGTGATCGCCTGCTGTGCTTCTTCGACCGCGTTGGCACCGGCCTGCATGGCCTCCTGACTGGTACCGAATCCGCTCACGATGCTCCCTCACCTTCCGTGGTGGTGGTTAGCGCCCCCCCAAGCGGGACGCAAGTGCGTTGAATAAACGTACAGAACAGACACGGGGGACGCGAGTAGTTGCGCCACGTACGGGCTTTGTGCGCCTCAGCTAGCCGGCCGGCGAGCGGCGTCGACGTCGAGTGCCGGCCCGCTCGGCACGAGCAGCAGGAGCTGGCTGGGGATCAGCACAGGAGTCACCGCGCCGTAGCCGAGGCTCGCCAAGGCGTCGGCCGAGGCGGCGAACCTGCGACCAGGCGCGGCGATTACGAAGCGTGCCGCTGCTCCGTTGGTCTGGGCGATCACCGCCGCCTTCTCTGCGGGGACATCCACCTCATCGGCGACGCCCTGCCGGGACTGTGCGGACTCGCTGACCTGAACGTTTCCGGCCGGCGCCGTACCCGGTGGTACGGCCAAGGTCAGAGGGCTGTTCTCGTGGAACACGACGCATGCGCCGCCGGCTTGCGCCGGTGCGTTGGAAATCGTCGGCACCCTGGGCGGCAAGCCGTCGAACACCCGTGACAGCGAGTCCGGCAGCGCGGGCTGCTGCAGCCGCAGCACGCTGGCGAGGCTGGCCGGCACCGGGCTGCGCAGCTGGCCGCCGACAGGCATCGTGCGCAGCAGGTCCGCCTCGACGGTGCTGACCTGCGCCAGCCCGTTGCTCAACACGAGGTGGAAGGTCTGGTTGTCCGTGACTTGAATCAGCTCGCCGACAAGGGTTCGCGTATTACCAACGGTGGGACCCGGCTGGCCGGCTCCCGGCAGCTGCGGTGTCGCCAGCGCCGGTCCCGGCGGCAACGCGTTGAGCAGGCCGGTCCCGACGATCAGGGGGTTGGCGGTCTGCAAGCCGAGGGCGGTGCCGATGTCGTCGGAGGCGATCTGCAGGCGCTCCCCGTTCCAGAGCAGGTACCGCTGCCTGCTGGCCGGCGCTGAGACGACGACGCCGGCGTCGGGCGCGAGCAGCGTCGTCCCGGCACTGCCACCGACATTGAGGGTGACCTTGGCCTGGCTATTGCTGGCGCCCTGCTCGTGCACCTGCGAACACACCGTCCACGGACTGCGGACCAAGCCGTCGGCGCCGCGCGGCAGCGACTGCGGCACGCCGCTGATGCCGACCGTCGCACCGTGTGGCAGGTGCGACAGCGCGCCGGACGACACCGTCTTGGTGGCGACCTTGCCCTGTCGGCCGGCTGCCAGGACCGCGGAGGTGTAGTTCAACGTGGGGTGCAGGTGTGGCCCGTTGCTGTCGTCGAGCACCACGAACTGCGCGCCGGTGTCGCGCTCGATGTAGACCGTCCCGGCCTCGAGCTTGGTGTTGCTGCCAGGCCGGATCAGCCCGACAACGGCGAAGCCCGCCGCGACCAGGATCGCCACCATGATGCCCGTGACGGTGGTGACCGAGAGGCGGCGCATCGGTGCTTCAGGCACGTCGGGCTCGCCGGTGACGAGTGCGGCCAGGGCGCGCCTGGTGAGGAACTTGTACGCCTGCAGTTGATCGCGGCGTGACTGCACGAGCACTCCCTCTTGTCGGGTCGCACCGAAATCGAGTGACCGCCCGAAAGGATACGGCGCTTCGCAAAGGTCACGACCTGCGATGATGCGCACCAGCGCTGTCAGGCGATCCCGGGAAGGAGGGCCAGTGGCCACGGTGCGGCAGGACTCGTCGGGCGGATGGTCGCAGGCCACGGTGCAGCAGGCGAGCACCGGCGGAGGCCACCGGCGGGAGCGCGCCGACGCACAACCGCGCGCAGCCAATGCCGCGGCGCCGACCCCGCGATTCACTCTCGCGCAGCTCGTACTGCTACAAGTCGCCGCAGCTGCAGTGGTATGCGGGCTGGCCGCCGGGCACGGCTGGCAGGTCGTGGGTATCGCGATTGCCGCGCTGCTGACGCTGCTCAGCCTCGTCCGCGTACAACGGCGCTGGCTGTACCAGACACTGACGTCGCGGCTGCGGCTGCGCGGCCGGAGACGCGGCCAGCGCCGCTTCACCGGACTGGCCTCGCTTGCCGGACCGTATGAGGTGGTCGATGTCGCGAGCTCAGGTGGCACGCCGATCGCGGTGATCCGTGCGGGCACCACCTGGGCGCTGCCTCTCGAATTGCGGCAGGACAGCGTATTCAACGATGACGCGGGCGTGCCACTCGGCGGGCTGGCGTCGTTGCTCAAGATCGAGGACGTGCCGATGGCGAGCGTGCGGCTGCTCAACCTCGTGACGCCCGCGGTGGTGCCGGCTTCGGCCCCGGCCGGGCCGACGCCGCTACTCGCCCGTGGCGCATCCCGTTACTGCGTCCTGACGCTGGACACGGTGCTCGCCGCCGGCGCGCTGGCCGATCGCGGTGGCTCCGACGCGGCGATCACGCAGATCCTGCGTCGCTGTGCAATGCGCGCCCAGGAGGTACTCGGCACCGGCCGGGTCAGCCTGCACGCGCTGGACGAGGCCACGGTGCATCGCATTCTCGACAGCTGTCTCGGCCCGTCCGGCACGCTGGCGCGTCCCGCAGATGCGGCAACTACCGAATCAGTAACCAGCATCCGCATCGGAGGTACGTACTCCACGACGGTCGTTGTGGGCGGTGCTGCCAGCACTGCGCTGCGCCGGCTGACCGAACTGCTGCCGTATCTGCCAGGTCGGGTCGCTGCCGCGACACTGGTGCTGATGCCGGATCGGCACCGCGGCGGCGCGCGGTCGACGCTGCTGGTTCGTGTCAGCACTCCGGCTGATCGCTCAGTGGGGAACGTGGGCGCTCGCGTGCGCAAAATGCTCAGCCGGGCTGGACTTCTAGTACAGCGCGTCGACGGCGAGCAGGCCGAACTGTTACGTGCCTCGACGCCGCTCGGCCTGACCGAGGGGACGGTCTGATGTTCGGCTCGATGCAGGTCGCGATCCGCGATGGCGACGAGGCGCCGGC
>JBPYES010000129.1:0-6444 GCA_051984825.1 Jatrophihabitantaceae bacterium | reverse complement strand
ATAACCTTGACCTGATAGTCCTTGGTGACCTTCTGGAACTTGTCTACTTGGGATTTCAAATCGGCCAGCACCTTGGCCGGCACTGGATCCTGGTCCGCCGCGGCATCCCATTTCTTCTCGAGAGTGTCCAGCAACGGCCCAAGGCCCTTGTTGAATTCACAGCGCTTGAGCGCCTCCGGCGGAACGGTGGCTTTCGCGCTGGTCCATTGCGTGTGAAAGAGTGCGACGAAAGTCTTGGACTTTTTCGTCATGGCGGCCCCCCGGCAGCTGATGTGCGGAGCGTATAGCTGGACAACCTGTCCGCGCAGATCCGAATGGTGGATCGCAGCCCCGCGCACCGGAGGTTTTACGCGATCTCCTCGAACATCACGGCCGGCACGTCGGTCTCAAGGTCTTCGCAAACGGTCGCCATGGGCCAGGACGCCTGGCCCGACCAGTGGGCGCACTCGCCCTGGTAGTCCCGGTCACAGGCCGCGCCCGGATGGTCGTCGATCACCTCGAAGAGTCGCCGATCGAAGTTTGAGCCCCGGTCGTGCCGGATTCGCCGCCGGTCACCCTGCGGACCGAACGTGCGCCGCAGCACGCGGTCATAGCGCGCGAGCAGCCACTGCGACGGCGTTTGCGGCATGCGTACCGCGTCCGGTGGCGCGGGCGAAGGGATGTCGTCGTCCGCCATAACCAGCACCACCGTTTCTTCGAACCACCCCCGGGACTTGTTCCCACACCGCGAGCACTTCAACCTGGTTTGCGCCTGTCGCGGCCAGGGGACGAGATCACGCATCGCCGCCAGCCACTCGACGTCGATCCACCAGGATCAACCTTCGCGAGTCGGTCGCCACTAATGCTACCGGTACGGAAACTCCGGGCACGACTGACTTCCACGCTCGGCGCGCCGGTAAGAAGATGGCAACGTTGTCTGACGTGCCGCTAGATCCGTTCGAGCGTGAGTAGCGGCTCGGCGAACACGGGCGCCGAGGCGCTGGGGTCTGCGGCAACAGAGTGCTCCAGGCGGCGGAAGCCTGTCTCCAGCTCGTCGGGACTGAGTTGCGCGAAGAACGACAAGGTGCGCAGGCGCAGCCGTTCGAGCATGTCAGCACGGGTGCCGGAGGACGGCTCGGTCACCGTGCCGAAGCTGGCAACGCGCCAGCCGGCCGAGGTGAACATCGCGATGACCTCGTGCAGCGGCTGAAACAGCGAAGCGTCCGCCTCGAACCCGCGGGGGAAGTGCTCCAGCCACCACGGCCTGGGATGGTGATCGCTGAAATTCGCGCGCAGCAGCAGCCGACCGGCGAGCCTGAGCACCCTGGCCAGCTCCCGGACTGCCCGCGGCTTGTCCTGGACGTGGTGCCAGGACAAGAACATGAGAACGTAGTCGGCGCTGCCGGATGGCACAGGTATGTCCTCGGCGGAGCCCGCCAGATATCGCACACCGGGATTCTGGGACTGCGTCTCCGCTATCTCGCGCATGCGAACCGATGGCTCGATGCCGGTGACCGGGCCGAACGCTCGCGCCAGTGCGGGGGTGAACCTCCCGGTCCCGGAGCCGACGTCCAGCCCCGCCAGCGGACGCCGATCGGGCAGCACCGCTGTGAAGGCGCTCATCCATGCCTGCAGCTGCGGCTCCGCGAGCGCGCGTCCGCGCGCGTAGTCCTGGTACTGCTCGGTGTCGTAGTCGATCGCGCGCATTGCGGCTCCCGCCTCAGTTGGGCTACGGCAGACCCGCCGAGCCAATGTATCGGAGTGATATATCGGCACGCTATGCGACCGCGGGGCATGGCGCAAGCCGTGCACGCCAAATCCGGTGCGACGGTTAGTGCGGCAGCGCGGTGGCGGCGTCGAACCAGGTCGAGGTGTCGGTGATCGAGCGCGCCGGGGTGATGTGCTGCGCGATGGTGATCAGGTGTGCTTCGGAGAGCTGTGAGCTGCTGATGGTGAGCGTGCACTGCGCTCCGCAGGCCACCGAGAGATAGGCCAGGCTGGGCGAGTACCGGGCCGGGCGACCGCCGACGGTCAGTGGGCGCTCGTCGCGCGCCGGCATCTCAGGATCGGAGATCGCTCTCGGTGACGCCGAAATGGACAGCACGTGGTGGCGCCCGCTGCTGAATCCAGCGGCGGCAGAGTGCGCTCCGGCGCTGACCTCAAGCTCGTCCCGGCGGTCGACGGCCGCGGGAAGGTAGCCGACGCTGAACGGGACGAGCGCGCGATGCGTGCCCCCGATCTTGGTGGCGCGGGCCAGCGCGAGCACCATGTCGCGGGCCCCGGGGTCGGTGTCGTTGCGCCAGGCGATCACGGCCCAGCTGTCCGAGGCGTATGGCCAGGCGAGTGTGGTGAGCGGGGTCGGGTATCCCTTCGCGATCGCCGGCGACCACCGCTCGATCGTCCTGCTCGGCGGAGGCGTGTCGGCGAGCAGGCCGCGCGCGCCGTTCACATCGACCGGGGTAGCGCCCTTCATCGCAGACGGGTCGAGCTGCCCGCTGCCGAGCACGAAAACCGCGGCGTACACGAGGTAACCGTCGTGGCCGTAGTACGACGATTCGCCGAGGCCACAGTCGACACCGGACGGGGGCGGCAGCCGATCACAGCCGTCAGGCTGCTTGCGGCCGATCTCCGCCCACTCAAGCCCCTGCTCGATCTGCTGCGATGCCACGGCGTAGCCGGGCGGCAGGGCGCCCATCCGGAACGAGAACGTGAAGTTCGGCCCGAGCGCCATCTTCACCGATGACGTCGCCGCGGGACGCGTCTGGTTCCGCATGTGACGGGTTACCAAGACCGCGGACGTCGCCACGGCCGCAACCACGAGGCACGTGGCGGCCACCAGGAGGTAGCCGCGACGGCGCGGCCGCCGGATCGAATCGGTGACCTGCAGCCGGTGCAGCACGTCATCGGCGGATGCCGCCGACGCGGCCACCTCGCCGAACGCAGCGCGGAGGTCCTCTTCGGTGTAGGTCATGGCTTCCCCTTTGCGGGTGCCCACTCGGCGGCCAGGCTGTGTTGCACGCGCAGCGCCCGTAGCCCACGCAGCGCGTGGACGCGCACCGTGTTCGGCGAGCAGCCGAGAAGCTTCGCGATGTCGTCGTCGGGCAGGTCTTCGTAGTAGCGCAGCACGATCACCGCGCGCTGCTTGCGCGGCAGCCTGGCAACCTTGCCCGCGAGCACGGCCCGCTCCGCCTGCCCGTCGGCCGGATCGGGCAGGGCAGCGGCGCCGATCAGCTCGGCGACGTCCGAGCGCGGCACGATCCGCGCCCACTTACGCCGCCACGAGACGAACTCGTTGACGAGCATCCGCCGCACATACGTGAACGGCTCGTCCATTTCGCTGATCTGCCCCCACCTGCTGTGTGCGCGCAGCATCACGTCCTGCACCAGGTCCTCGCCGAGCCCGCGGTCGTTCGTGAGCACCGTCGAGAAGCGCAGCAACGCGTGAAGCCGCGCCTGAGCGAACTCCTCGAACGTCACGCCAGCTCCCGGGTCCCTGTCATCTACTGACACGCTCGACACGGCGTGACGCGTTTACCCCAGCGCGCGCAGCTAGGCGGACCTGCGGCGTGGGTCGATGGCGCGCGACCAAATATGAAGCCCGAGACGTCATGATCTACCTGCCGACCGTAGCAACCACACACCTGTCCGTCTCGAGCCAAGGCAGGATCACCATGCGCAGCCGTAGACAGCTAGGCGACCGTCCCGATCCCTGGGAGGCGCCGGACCCAGCCCTCGCGTTGGCTGAGCAGCAGATGCGCTGGCACGGACACCATCGCGACCTGTCACGCATCGCCTATCAGGTCAACGAGGTACTGATCTTGCTTGCGACCGCGTCGACCACGCGGGCAGCCGCCCTGCGAGCCGACGCATAGGTTACGGCGTCGCTGGCGGCCGGGTCGCTGATCCTCGTCGGACTGCGCAAGATCTTCGACTGGCACGAAGACTGGGTGTCCTTCAGCGGTGCCTGGGCCGAGCTAGGCGAAGCGATTAGCAACTATCGGCTGCAGCCGAGCGACGTGACGAGCGGGCCCAGCAGCGCCTGGTCGGCAAGGTGAACGAGATCATCGGCGGGAAACGAACAGATGGGCTGTTCGCCGGCGCAGCCTGGCTGAAGATCACGACTGACCTCGATGCCGAATAGCGCTGGGTGTCACGATTCGTGGGACGCTCGACGGACGTAGATGCGGGGCCCCCGGGAGGTGACCGTGGCGCGGACGATCCACATCGTGGGCCTTGGCGGGTCACTGCGGAAAGCCTCGACGAGTCGCTCGGCCCTAGAAGCGGCCTTGGACGGCGCGGCGGCCGGAGGCGCCACGACGGAGCTCATCTGGTTGCGGGATCTCGAGTTGCCGTTGTACTCCCCCGAGCACGCGCCACCACCTGACGCGCACGAACTCGCCGACAAGGTTCACGGCTGCGATGCCATGATCTGGAGCACTCCCACCTACCAGGGATCCCTGAGCGGAGCGCTCAAGAACGCCCTGGACTGGCTGATCCTCCTCGGGGATCGGGAACCTCCCTACCTCACGAACAAGCCGATCGGGCTTATCTCGACGGCGGGCGGCGTGCAGGGCTTGCAGGCCGTGAACTCGATGGAGTTCATCACCCGTGCGCTTCGTGGGTGGAGCGTTCCGTTGGTCCTGCCTGTTGCGCAGTCTTGGCAGGCGTTCGACGATCAAGGCGCCCTCACGCACCACCCGACCGGCGACCAGCTACGCGCACTCGGCGCGGAGGTGCTGCGGGCGGCCCGGCAGTTCCAGGCCGAGGGCACCTGCGACTACGCCCCGGAACGCCAGTTCGCGGCCGTCCGCAGAGGGCGACCGTAGTCCGCGACGGGCCACCGGGCGACGAGAGATCGGGCTAGCCGGTGCTCACAATCGCGGGCTAGCGTGAACTCATCCTCGATCACCTCGACGCGGGAGGCGCCATGACTGAGAAGCAAGTGATGGTCGTTTACGCAGCGGCTTACGAAACCGTCGACGCCGCGGTAGCGGACATGGACGTTGTCGAACGCCTGCACAAGGACGAGCTGATCGGGCGGTTCGACGCCGCGGTGATCGACAAAGAGGACCACCGGCCGCGCGTCGTCAAGCGAATGGATCGCCCGCACATCCGTGTCATCCCGGAGTGGTTCGGGGGTGGGACCCTGCCCCGCAAGGAGCTCTACGAGGCGGCTGAGTACCTCACGGCTGACGAGGCGGGCCTCATCGCCGTGGGCGAGCCGACCATCGAGAAGGGACTGGACAAGGCGTTGACCAAGGCTTCCAAGGTCGTGAAGCACACCGTGGAGGCCACGGCCGACGAGATCACCAGTGAGCTCCGGGAAGCGCTGAAAAAGGCTGACTAGCTCTCACGCAGCTCGGCGGCTCGGTCGTAGGCGCGGACTACTGCGTCAGACCGATCATCCCCAGCGTGAGCGCAATGAGCAGGAGCCCGATACCCGCCGCGGCGAACGCCACCTGCTTCGTGGCATCACCGACCAGCATGATCGGCAGCCACACGAAGCCGAGGGCTTTCGCCCACACGAGGTACCAGCCGTGGCCGGTGCCTGGGCCGCGCAGGGCACGATTCAGTCTGGGTTCCTCTGCCGCCAGATGCCGCTCAATATCGCGCAGCCGCAGCAGCTCCTCTCGGGTCAGCCGCATGGCTCTCCTCCGCCGCTCTCGACGCCACCACTCCTAGGACGTTTGGCGAACGACAGTTGTGACGGGCGTGATGGCTCAGTCGGCCGGGACGACGATCAGCCGTACCGCCATGTCCGCCGGGGCGGTCGCGGGCATCTTCAGCACCCACCAGCCACGGTGGCCGATGCCCGGGGCGTAGATGGTGCGCACGCCGTTCTCGACGATGCTGTAGAGGCCGGGGTAGCCATTGATGTGCAACGGCGTAGCGTTTCCGGGCTTGGTGTCCGCCCCGCCGACGCCGACGAATACGCATTGTCCGTTCGTGAAGAACCAGACACCCGGGACACCCGCCGGGTTCACCGCCTTGCCGACCGGGGCGGTCGCGTCGGCCGGGCAGTCCAGTGGGGCGCTGTGCTGGGTGAGTACCACCCGGTAACTGGCTGGCTTTATCGGTACCGAGGTGACCGGGGTCGTCCTCGGTACCGAGACAGTTGTCGTGGACGCGGACGGCTGCGGAACGGCCACCGCGATGTGGCCTGGGGTGTCCTTGCCAGCCAAGGCGAAGCCGGCGCCGGCCGCGAGTGCGGCGGCGGGTACCGCAACGCCGACGGCAAGGCGGCGCCGACGGGCGCTGACGTACCGGCGGCGGACGACATGGACGAGGTCTGGTTCGGGGTCGAGATCCGCCGTGGCTCGCGCGAAACCGCGGGACAACAAGGTAGTGAGGTCGTCGTCAGTTAGCATGATCGTTCTCCTTCAGGTCGGCGGGATCGCCGAGTGACTCGCGCAGCTTGCTCAGGGCGTGGTGGGTCTGGCTCTTGACGGTTCCGGCGCTGCAGCC
>JBPYES010000128.1:0-4928 GCA_051984825.1 Jatrophihabitantaceae bacterium | reverse complement strand
CGGGCTCGGCCCGGTGGGCCACTTCTGGCGCGTGCTAGACGTGCCGTAGCCGCTCGGCAAAGGCTCGGGTAGCGGCGGCCGGGTCGTCGGCCCCGGTGATCGCACGGACGACGACGACCCGCCGGGCACCGCGGGCAATCACCTCGTCGAGGCGTTCGAGCGTCTCGATACCGCCGATCCCGAACCACGGCCGGGTGGCGCTGCGGGCGGCATGCTCGATCAGCCCGAGCCCGGCGGCGGGACGTCCCGGCTTGGTGGGCGTGGTCCACGTCGGACCGGCGCAGAAGTAGTCCACGCCCGGCTCGGTGTTCGCGGCATCGGCCTGGCCGGGATCGTGGGTCGAGCGCCCGATCACCGGCTCGTCGCCGACGATCTGGCGGGCCACGGCCACCGGGAGGTCGTCCTGGCCGAGGTGGAGCACCGGAGCGCCGGCCGCAAAGGCGATGTCAGCGCGATCGTTCACCGCGAACAGCCGGCCGTGTCGCGCGGCCGCGGCGGCGAACGTCTCCAGCAGCCGCAGCTCGTCACGGGCCTCCAGCCCCTTTTCGCGCAGCTGGACGATGTCGACGCCCGCGCCGAGCACCGCGTCCAGAAAGGGTTCAAGATCGCCTTGCCGGGCGCGCGAGTCGGTGCACAGGTACAGCCGGGCGTCGGCGAAAGCCGCGCGGGGATCGACCACGGCGGAGACGCTACGCGTGGCGTAGGGTCGGAGATGCACGGGAGCTCGGTGTCACCGGGCTGAGAGGGCTGGCTGGGAGCCGCCGACCGTCTGACCTGATCCGGTTAATGCCGGCGCAGGGAGTCGTCGGCGCCCAGGTTCGACGAACGGGGCGCGTATGGATGTGATCATCGTCGGGGCCGGCGTGATCGGCCTGGGCACCGCATGGCGCGCTGCCCAGCGCGGGCTGGCCGTGACGCTCGTCGACCCCGCGCCGGGCTCGGGCGCCACCCGGACGGCGGCCGGCATGCTCGCCCCGGCGACCGAGCTGCACTACGGCGAGGAGCCGCTGCTGCGCCTCGGCCTGGAGTCGGCTCGCTGCTACCCGTCGTTTGTCGAAGAACTCGAGAGCGTGACCGGCCGGCGCGTCGGGTACCGCCGCGACGGCACGCTGGTCGCTGCCTGGGACGCCGCCGACCTGGCGGGGCTTCGTGACCTGCAGGCATTCGGGCAGTCGCTGGGCCTAGCCACCGAACTCGTCACCGGCCGCGAGCTGCGCCGCCTCGAACCTGCGCTGACGAGCGGCCTGCCCGGTGGGCTTATCGCCGCCGACGACTGCCAGGTCGACAGCCGGCTGCTTCAAGAGGCGCTGCTCGCCGCCGCCGAACTGGCCGGCGCGCGCATCCTGCCTGAACGCGCGGTCTCGGTGGGTGGGCACGAGGTGGTTCTCGTGCAGGGCGATGTCCTGAAGGCGGACGCGGTGGTGCTGTCGGCCGGAGCCTGGTCCGCGCAGCTTTACGGGGCGGTCCCGGTGCGGCCGGTCAAAGGACAGACGTTGCGGCTGCGCGTCGCGGGCGAGGCGCCGTTGCGCCGCGTGGTGCGTGGCACCGTCAAGGGCTCGCCCGTGTACGTCATCCCCCGGGCGGACGGGCGCGTTGTCGTCGGGGCGTCCAGCGAAGAGGCGGGCTTCGACCTGCAGCCGCGCGCCGGGGCGATCTACGAGCTGCTGCGCGACGCCCAGGCCCTCGTGCCGGTGCTCGGCGAGGCGGCGTTCGACGAGGTCAGCACCAGTGTGCGTCCCGGCTCGCCGGACAACGCGCCGCTGATCGGCCCTATCGGCGACGGGTTGATCGTCGCCACGGGCCACTATCGCAACGGCATCCTGCTGGCCCCGGTCACCGCCGACGGTGTCGCCGAGCTGCTCACCACCGGCACGCTGCCCGGTCTGCTCACGCCGTTCAGCCCGTCCCGATTCGAGGGAGCCCACACATGAAGCTGACCGTCAACGGCGAGCCTCGCGAGCTCGACGAGGCGACGACGCTGGCCCGGTTGCTCGAAGACCAGCCGGCGCGGGGGGTGGCCGCCGCGGTCGACGGCGAGGTCGTGCCGCGTGCCGAGTGGGCGGCGTACCGACTCGGCGAGGGGCAGGCCGTCGAGATCCTCACTGCCGTCCAAGGAGGTTGACATGAGCGACGACCCGTTCGTCATTGCCGGCGTCGAACTCCCGTCCCGGCTGATCCTCGGCACCGGCGGCGCACCGAGCATGCGCGTCGTCGAAGAGGTGATCGCCGCCTCGGGTACCGCGATGTGCACGGTGGCGATGCGCCGCGTTTCACCCGGCACCAGTGGCTCGATCCTCGATGTGCTCGAACGCCGCGGAGTGCGCATCCTGCCGAACACGGCCGGCTGCCGCACCGCGCAGGAGGCGGTGCGCACCGCGCAGCTCGCCCGCGAGGCGCTGGGCACCGACTGGGTGAAGCTCGAAGTCGTCGCCGACGAAGACACCCTGCTGCCCGATGCCGTCGAGTTGCTCGATGCTGCGGAAACCCTTGTGGCACAAGGGTTTACCGTGCTGCCGTATACCAACGACGACCCGGTTCTGGCGCGCCGCCTCCAGCAAGCCGGCTGCGTCGCGGTCATGCCGCTGGGCTCGCCGATCGGAAGCGGACTAGGCATCCTCAACCCGCACAACATCGAGCTGATCGTCGCCGAGGCGCAAGTTCCGGTGATCCTCGACGCGGGCATCGGCACGGCGTCCGACACCGCGCTCGCTATGGAACTCGGCTGCGCCGGCGTACTGCTCGCCTCCTCGGTGACCCGTGCGCAGCAGCCCGGTGCAATGGCCACCGCCGTGGCCGCCGCGGTCACGGCCGGGCGCCTCGCCCGCCTCGCCGGGCGGATCCCCAAGCGCTACCACGCGCAGGCCTCCTCGCCGATAGAGGGTATGGCCGTGCTGTAACCCATCGATCCGCGGGAGCTCGCCAGGGCTGAGAGGGCGCTACGTCGCCGACCGCCGAACCTGACCGGGTAATGCCGGCATAGGGAGTGACACATGACCACTGTGGACGAACGAGCCTCGACTGCCGAGGTCCCGGCGACGCTTGCCGAGCCGGCGCCCCGGACGCTCCGCGCTGTCGACGTCGGCGCGCTATGGGCCAACTTGGGGGTCAGCCTGCTCGGTTTCACCGGCGCGATCTTCGTGCTGGTGCCGCTGAGCACGCCGATGTCGCTCGCCGCGGCGTTCACCGCACTATTGGTCGGCACCGTCCTCGGCGCGCTCGGCGTCGCCGCCGCAGGACTGCCCGGGCAGGCCACCGGCGCGCCGTCGATGGTGCTGCTGCGAGGGCTGTTCGGCACCCGCGCGTCCTACCTGCCGACGGTGCTCAATGTTGTGCAGCTCATCGGCTGGACGACGTTCGAGCTGGTCACGATCGGCACCGCGATGCACCAGATCGCCGACGGGGTCCCGCGCTGGGCCTACATCGTTGTGGGCGGCGTGATCACCACGCTGCTCGCACTGCGGCCGCTCGGGTGGATCCGGGTGCTGCGGAAGTACGTCACGGTCGCCGTCGTCATCGCGCTCACGTACCTGTTCGTGCAGCTGCTGCGCCATCCCCTACCCGCCCTGAACCACGGTTCCTGGAGCGGCTTCTGGATCGCCGTCGACACCGTGGTGGGCGTGTCCGTGTCCTGGGTGCCGCTCGTCTCGGACTACACCCGGCACGCCCGCTCGGCACGGGCAGCGTTCGTCGGCACCTTCGCCGGCTTTTCGCTCACCCAGATCGCCTGCTACTCGTTGGGGCTGGTCGTGCTCGTCACCGTCGCGCAGGGCGACCCGAACCAGATCTTCGGCTCGTTCATGGCCGTGCCTCTGGGCACCCTGGCCTTCGCCGTGCTCGCCGTGCGCGAACTGGATCAGTCCTTCGCCGACACCTACTCGACGGCCGTGTCGATGCAGAACTTCCGCCCGCATTGGGACCGGCGCGCTCTCGCGGTTGCCGTCGGCACAGTCGCCACGATCTGCGCGCTTGCCCTCAACATCGCCGACTACGAGAACTTCCTGCTGCTCATCGGGTCGGTGTTCGTGCCGCTACTCGGCGTGCTGATCGTCGATTACTTCGTGCTGTCCCGGCGCCGATGGGACCTCGGAGACGACGTCCGGGTGCGGTGGCCGATGCTGGCGGCGTGGGGGCTCGGCTTCGTCGCCTACCAGCTGGTGAACCCGGGCACCTTGTCGTGGTGGACCAGCGGCTGGGCCCACATTCGTTCCTGGCTGCACTTCACCCCGGAGTCGTGGATGAGTGCGTCGCTGTTGTCGTTCATCGTTGCCGCGGTGGCAACCGCGCTGATCGGCGCGCTTGCAGGCGAGGGCAGAATGCGGGCGTGAGCGTCGATAAGGAAGTTGCTGAAGCGCTCACAACCGGCGCTCCCGTCGTAGCGCTCGAAAGCACCATTATCAGCCACGGCCTGCCCCGCCCGCAGAATCTGCAGATCGCCCGCGACATCGAGGCGGACGTCCGCGCCGCGGGCGCGGTGCCAGCCACGATCGCGATTCTCGACGGCGAGGTCCGCATCGGGCTGGACGACGCAGCGCTGCGCCGGATCGCGTGCGGCGATGACGTCGTCAAGGCCAGCGTGCGTGATCTCGCCGCTGTCGTTGCCACGCACGGCACTGCGGCAACCACCGTGGCATCGACCGCGCATCTCGCTGCGCAAGCGGGTATCGCGGTGCTCGCCACCGGCGGGCTCGGTGGCGTACACCGGCAGGCGCGCGACTCATGGGATGAGTCGGCCGATCTGTACACGCTGTCCCGCACGCCGATTCTCGTCGTGTGCTCGGGCGTCAAGTCGATCCTCGATGTGTCCGCCACCCTGGAGCGGCTCGAAACGCTGAACGTCGCGGTGCTGGGCTACCGCACCGATCGGTTTCCCGGCTTCTACCTCGCCGACTCCGGCCACCCGCTCTATTGGCGGGTTGACACACCTGCGA